>NZ_JBFULT010000409.1:0-6942 GCF_054049755.1 Bradyrhizobium sp. P5_C11_2 | reverse complement strand
CACTCGCAGTGATGAGCGCGGCGACACCCCAGCTATAAAATTCCGGCATGACAGCTCGCACAACATGTGATGGGCCGCACGCGCCCTTCTGTCCTAAACCGCCTTGAAAGCATCTAACTCAGCTTGATGTCCCAGACGCCTTCCTTGCGGCAGGCGGCGACCTCGTCGCGCAGCAGGGCGGTGATGGCGAGCGAGGCCGTCGAGGCCGGGCGGTCGATCGGAGAAGCGAAAATGAGCTCGCGCGTCATCGGCTTCGAGACGACAGCGGTTTCAAGCCGCCCGTCCGCGACCTCGCCATGCACCGACGAGGGCGGCAGCAACGCGAAGCCAAGCCCCTCCTCGACCAGGTTGGTCAGCACGCGGAACGAATCCGCCTCGAGCTGGACGTTGAGCTTGATCTTGCGCTGGGCGGCCGCATGCTCGATCAGCGCGCGGAGGCCGTGCGAATGACTGGGCAACACCAGCCGCTGCCGCAGCAGCCAGCCGATGTCGAYGCTCTTCTTGCGCGCCAGGCCGCAGCCGCGCGGGCCGACCGCGACGATGTTGTCGCGGCCGAGGCTTTGCACGTTGAGATGCAGATCGGCCGAGCGGCCGTAGAGGATGGCGAGATCCATCTCGCCACGATGCAGCCATTCGACGAGATGGCCGCTGTAGCTCTCGACGATGCGCAGCGAGATACCCGGAAATTTTTCGACGCAGCGCCGCGCGAAACGCGCCGACAGCACGCAGCTCACGGTCGGAACCAGGCCGAGCACCACCTGGCCGGACGGCGGTCCCTTGGCCGACTGGATGTCGTCGCGGATCTGGTCGATCTGGCGCACGATGCCGGAGGTGCGTGCCAGCAACAGGCGGCCGGCCTCGGTCAGCACCATGCCGCGGCCGTTGCGCGTGAACAGGTCGACGCGCAGCTCGTGTTCCAGAAGCTTGATCTGCCGGCTCAGCGCCGGCTGCGCCACGCGCAGCGTGTCGGAGGCCTTCGAAAGGCTGCCGAGCTCCGCCACACAACTGAAGGTCCTGAGCTGCCGGAAATCCATGCTTGCCAATCCTGGAAGGCTACTCCATACGCTATAGCAAATGAGCATAGGGGGATGGCGTTGTTTTCACAACGCCAGGGGATTGGCCGGCGTTATCTTAACTGCCGCTACGAACGGGAAACGCCATGAGCCAAGAAAAGCAAGACGAGCACCACACCGAAGATCACGCCGACATCCGCGAAGCCGTCGCAAAGCTCTGCGCGCAGTTTCCCGGCGRATATTGGCGCAAGCTCGATCGCGAGATGGCCTATCCCAAGGCCTTCGTCGATGCGCTGACCGAGGCCGGCTATCTCTCGGTGCTGATCCCCGAGGAATATGGCGGCGCGGGCCTGAAGCTTTCCGCCGCGGCGGCGATCCTCGAAGAGATCCAGCGCGCAGGCTGCAATGGCGGCGGCTGCCACGCCCAGATGTACACGATGGGCACCGTGCTGCGGCACGGCAATGCCGAGCAGAAGGCAAAGTATCTGCCGAAGGTCGCGAGCGGCGAACTGCGCCTGCAAGCCTTCGGCGTCACCGAGCCGACCAGCGGCACCGACACGACCTCGCTGAAGACGTTCGCGCGCAAGGACGGCAATGCCGGCTACATCGTCAACGGCCAGAAGATCTGGACCAGCCGCGCCGAGCATTCCGACCTGATGATCCTGCTGGCGCGCACCACGCCGAAAGATCAGGTCAAGAAGCGCACCGACGGTCTCTCGGTGTTCATCGTCGACATGCGTGAGGCCAAGGGCAAGGGCCTGGAGATCCGCCCGATCCGCACCATGATGAACCACGCCACCACCGAAGTGTTCTTTACCGACATGAAGGTGCCGGCGGAGAATTTGATCGGCGAGGAGGGCAAGGGGTTTCGCTACATCCTCTCCGGCATGAACGCCGAGCGCATCCTGATCGCGGCGGAATGCGTCGGCGACGCCAAGTGGTTCATCGCCAAGGCGTCGAACTACGCCAAGGAGCGCGCGGTGTTCGGCCGGCCGATCGGTCAGAATCAAGGCATCCAGTTCCCGATCGCCAAGGCCTATGCTGCGATGCGCGCGGCCGAGCTGATGGTGAAGGAGGCGACGCGCAAATACGAGGCCGGGCTCGACTGCGGCGCGGAAGCCAACATGGCAAAAATGCTGGCGGCGGATGCGTCCTGGGAAGCGGCAAATGCCTGCGTTCAGACCCATGGCGGCTTCGGCTTCGCCGAGGAATACGACGTCGAGCGAAAATTCCGCGAGACGCGGCTCTACCAGGTGGCGCCGATCTCGACCAACCTGGTGCTGTCCTTCATCGCCGAGCACGTGCTCGGCATGCCCCGCTCGTACTGAGGCAGCAATCATGGGAGCATTGGACGGGATCAGGGTGATCGCGGTCGAGCAGGCGGTCGCCGCGCCGTTCTGCTCGTCGCGGCTGGCGGACGCCGGCGCCGAGGTGATCAAGATCGAGCGGCCCGAGGGCGATTTCGCCCGCGGCTATGACGCGGCGGCCAAGGGCCAGAGCAGCTACTTCGTCTGGCTCAACCGCGGCAAGCAATCGGCGGTGGTCGATCTCGCCACCAAGGAGGGCCGCGCCGAACTGGAGAAACTGATCGCCAGCGCCGACGTGCTGGTGCAGAACCTCAAGCCCGGCTCGATGGACAAGCTCGGCTTTTCGCGCGAGCGCCTGCTGAAGGACTATCCCAAGCTGATCTCCTGCACCATCACCGGCTATGGCGACGAAGGCCCCTACGCGCACCGCAAGGCCTATGATCTGCTGATCCAGGCCGAGAGCGGGCTGGCATCGATCACCGGCAATCCAGACGGCGCCTCGCGGGTCGGCATGTCGATCGTCGACGTCGCGACCGGCGCCACCGCGCATGCCGCGATCCTGGAGGCGCTGATCGCGCGCGGGCGCACCGGCAAGGGCTGTGACATCCGCATCTCCATGTTCGATGTGATGGCGGACTGGTGCACCGTGCCGCTGCTCAACTCGGAAGCCGGCAATCCGCCGAAGCGCATGGGTCTCCGCCATCCCTCGATCGCGCCCTATGGCGTGTTCACGTCGAAGGACGGCAAGGACATTTTGATCTCGATCCAGAGCGAGCGCGAGTGGAAGACGCTGTGCGCCGAGGTGCTGGACCAGCCCGATCTGCCGAGCGATCCGCGCGTCGCCAACATGGTCGAGCGCGTGCGCAACCGCGACTTCACCGACAAGACGGTGGCCGACGCCTTTGCCAAGATGACGCGCGACGAGCTGTTGAAGCGGTTGTCCGATGCCGACATCGCGTTTGCCGAGGTCAACACCATGGCCGACCTCACCAACCATCCGCATCTGCGCCGCATCGAGGTCGACACGCCGAACGGCCGCGTCAGCTATCCCGCGCCGGCGCCGATCGTCGTCGGCGAGACCCGCGCTTACGGCGCCGTGCCCGGCATCGGCGAACGGCCCCAATCGAAGACATAACAGAGCGAGGCGTCATGACCGGGAAGCTCGACATCGATCATCTGCGGCAATGGATCGGCCGCAGCACGGAGGCCACCGACATCGTCACCGCGCAACTCGTGAAGGGTTTGCGCGCGACTCTGTTCCAGGAGGTCGGCGAACCCACGAAGGGTGATGCCGCGCCGTTCACGGTGCATTGGTGCCTGGCGCAGCCGGTGTTTCCGATGTCGATGCTCGGCCCCGACGGCCACCCGACCCGTGGCGGCTTCCTGCCGCCGGTGCCGCTGCCGCGCCGGATGTGGGCGGGCGGCGAGATCGAATTCATCGAACCCTTGTGCGTCGGCGATGAATCGACGCGCACCTCGCGCATTGCCGACGTCACGGTGAAGACGGGATCGACCGGCACGCTGTGCTTCGTCGCGGTCGAGCACACCGTGACCTCGCCGCGCGGTATCGCGCTTCGCGAGCGGCAGGACATCGTCTATCGCGAGATGACGACCACGCCCGCGGCCCCAGCCAAGGCCCCGCCTCCGCCACCGAAAGCGCAGCACCGCGAGACGCATGTCTCCGATCCGGTGCTGCTGTTCCGCTATTCCGCGCTGACCTTCAACGGCCACCGCATCCACTATGATCGCGACTATGTCACCAAGGTCGAGGGCTATCCGGGCCTGATCTTCCACGGCCCGTTGCAGGCGGCGCTCATCATCGAGATGGCCGCGAAGCTGCGCGGCGGCAAGCCGCCGAAGAAATTTTCGTATCGCGGGCTTCAGCCGTTGTTCGAAGGCAGCGAGTTTTCCATCAACGCCAATGACGGCGGCGAGAGCATCGAGCTGTGGACCGCGAACGCGGAAGGGCAGCCGACCATGAAGGGCACGGCGGTGTGGTGATGTTCGTCATTCCGGGGCATCGCGTAGCGATGAACTATGGTGCGCAATTGCGCACCTGAGAATCTCGAGATTCCGGGTTCGCTTCGCGCCCCGGAATGACGAGCCAAACAATAAGCATTCGGGAACGGAAACCATGTCCAAGAACGGCAAGAGCGGCAGCAAATCCGTCACCGTCAAGCAGGCGACGCTCGACCTGCTGCGCGCCTTCGGCATCAGACGCGTCTTCGGCAATCCCGGCTCGACCGAGCTGCCGTTCCTCAGCGACTGGCCCGGCGACATCGACTACGTGCTGGCGTTGCAGGAAGCCTCCGCGGTCGGCATGGCCGACGGCTACGCGCAGGCGACGCGCAATGCCGGCTTCGTCAATCTGCATTCGGCGGCCGGCGTCGGCAACGCGCTCGGCAACATCTACACCGCGCACCGCAACCAGACCCCGTTGGTGATCACCGCGGGCCAGCAGGCGCGCTCGATCCTGCCGCTCCAGGCATTCCTCTATGCCGAGCGCGCGTCGGAGTTTCCGCGGCCCTATGTGAAGTACAGCGTCGAGCCGGCGCGGCCCGAGGATGTGCCGGCCGCGATTGCGCGTGCCTATTACACCGCGATGCAGCCGCCATGCGGGCCGACCTTCGTGTCGATCCCGATCGATGACTGGGCGCATGCCACGGCGCCGATCGAGGCGCGCAAGGTCAGCCGCGAGATCGGACCCGAGCCGGAAGCAATGAAGGCGCTGGTCGCGGCGTTCGGTTCAGCAAAACACCCTGCTCTCGTCGTCGGCCCCGGTGTCGACCGCGCCGGCGCGGTCGAGCTGATGGTGAAAGTGGCGGAGAAGGCGAAGGCGTCCGTCTGGGTCAGCCCGTTCTCGGCGCGCTGCTCGTTCCCCGAGCGGCATCCGCAGTTCGCGGGCTTCCTGCACGCCTCGCCCGCGCAGCTCTCCGATGCATTACGCGAGCACGATCTCGTCGTGGTCATCGGCGCACCGGTGTTTACCTTCCATGTCGAGGGGCATGCCGCGATCTTCGACGGCGGCGCGACGATCTTCCAGATCACCGACGACCCCGATGCCGCCACGGTGACACCGGCCGGCACCAGCATCATCGCGACGATGAAGCCGGCGCTTGGCCTGCTGCTCGATCTCCTGCCGGAGAGCAGGCGCGCCACGCCAAAGGGCCGCACGCTGCCGCCGGCGCCGCAGGCCGGCGATCCGCTGCCGGTCGAATTCCTGCTGCATTCGCTGTCGCTGGCCATGCCGGATGGCAGCTCGCTGGTCGAGGAAGCGCCCTCGCACCGGCCGGCAATGCAAAAATTCATGCCGATGCGCGGCCAGGACAGTTTTTACACCATGGCGAGCGGCGGCCTCGGCTACTCCCTGCCCGCCGCGGTCGGCATGGCGCTCGGCAAGCCAAAGCAACGCACGGTCTGCCTGATCGGCGACGGCTCGGCGATGTATTCGATCCAGGCGCTGTGGACCGCCGCGCAGCGCAAGCTGCCGCTCACCATCGTCGTCATCAACAATTCCGGCTACGGCGCGATGCGCTCGTTCAGCCAGGTGATGCAAGTGCGAAACGTGCCCGGGCTGGAATTGCCGGGGATCGATTTCGTCAGGCTCGCCGAAGGCATGGGCTGCGATGCGGTGCGGGTGACGAAGGCGGTGGAACTGGGCGGAGCGTTACAGCGCGCGATGACGTTCGAAGGCACGAGCCTGGTCGAGGTGGTGGTGGATTCGGCGGTGCCGCTGCTTTACGCGCAGAAGCATTGATGCTGTCGTCCCGGCCTAGGGTCTGTACTCAATAGGGATTCCATCTGAAATTAGTTTGTGATTCAAGCATCTCAGCGGAAGGGAGGCTTGAATGGCAAAGCAGGTCTACTGGCTCAGCGATGCGGAATGGCGGCGGGTTGAGCCGTTGTTGCCGCGAGGGCGCAAGGGAGCCCATCGGGTCGATGATCGACGCGTGATCAGCGGCATCGTGCACATGCTGAAATCTGGCTCGCGCTGGCGCGATTGCCCGGAAGTCTATGGCCCCTACACGACGGTCTACAACCGCTTCAACCGCTGGAGTCGGCAGGGGATCTGGACGGATATTTTTTACGCGCTGACCGGATCGACCGGCATGTACGGATCGATGTCGGTGGATTCCAGCTATATCAAAGCCCATCGCTCCGCGGCCGGCGCAAAAGGGGGGCCTTCAACAATGCAATCGGCCGCTCGCGCGGCGGGCAGACCACCAAAATCCACGCGCTGACCGACGAAATCGGCCGTCCGCTTGCCTTCCTGATTACCCCAGGCAACACCCACGACTTGGTCGGTGCACGCGGTTTGATCGGCATGGTCCGCAACCCACGCCGTCTGCTGGCCGATCGAGCTTACGACGCCAGGAGCTTGCGCGACGAACTGGCCGCACGCCGTATCAAGGCCGTGATCCCGCCAAATCCGACCCGCAAGCATCCGCATCGCTACGACAAAACCGCTTACAAAGGTCGCAACGTTATCGAGCGGATGTTCTGCCGTCTCAAGGACTTCCGCCGCATCGCAACCCGATACGACAAGCGCGCAGACATCTTCCTGTCCGCAATCCTTCTGGCCGCTGCAATCACTTGGTGGATCAATTGAGTCCGGACCCTAG
>NZ_JBFULT010000408.1:0-6946 GCF_054049755.1 Bradyrhizobium sp. P5_C11_2 | reverse complement strand
GAGCGCAAGCTGCAGGGCTTCACGTCGCCAGGCTCAGCCCAGCGGTTCCTGTCGATGCACGCGGCCACCTACAACACCTTCACCGTTCCCCGCCACCTCGTCTCAGCCCCCACGCACCGACTCTTCCGAGCCGAGGCGTTCGCGACGTGGCGCAGGGCGGCTGGCGTGGCGGCTTGAAACTAGCCAGCGTACGATTTCCTGCGGCTACGTCCGACAACGTGACAAGCCCGTCTTCCGCACCCTTACGGAACGGTCGGCCAAGACAGTCGGTTCGTGCCTACAGCGCCTACCTCATGCGCTGACGATGATTAGGATACCTCGATGGCTACAGGCACCGTGAAGTGGTTCAACGAAACCAAGGGTTTCGGCTTCATCCAGCCGGATGACGGCGGCAAGGACGTGTTCGTGCACATCTCCGCTGTCGAGCGTTCAGGCATGCGCAACCTGATTGAAGGGCAGAAGATTTCCTACGAGATGGAGACCGACCGCCGCAGCGGTAAGGAGAGCGCCGCCAATCTGAAGAGTGCCTGAGCGGTCCCGTTCCAGGGTAAACTCGGAGGCCGCTATTGAGGCTTGGGTAACCGCGCTCCCGCATTCTGCCCTCGGGCCGTGTTGCGTATTTGGCCCCTGCCGTGAGGAACGGCATTGAGCCCCGTCAGCCTGTGATCAGATCGGGCGACGGGGCCGACACACGACCAGCGCAGACCGCCAGCAACGATCTGTTAACCATAACGGCCGAGGTAGCTGCCAGCGATCAGCTTGGGGCTGAGCGCCGAAACTCCGGGGTACGGTCTCACGGTGCGGCCTCGTCGGCGCAGTCGCAACAAGCCCGCACCCGGAACACCAGGGCGGCCTTACTCATCGTATCGAGCCGCTGGGTAGAGCCAGGGCTATATCAGCGCATGCGGCGACGGCCGACCGACATACGCTTCGGGCTTGCACCCGCTTAACTGCTCACGCCTTCTGATGCATCAAGCGCAGTCACTAAACCCGCTTGCAATGTTTATGAAGACAAATCTTAGAGACTATAGACGTATAAACTGAGACTTGTTTTTGTATTTTCACATCCGGCGCCCGTTATTCGGGGCAGTTCCGGGAACGAAAATCCAACTTTGGAGCTTGATGTAGGCGACACGCTTGGGCATTTCTTTGCTACGGGTCGGGCCGCGCAGAGAGGTACATGCATGGCATCCCAGTTTGGGGCCGCCACCGACAGCGCAGACGAACAGCGCTTCCGGCTTCTGGTCCAGTCGGTGACAGACTACGCCATCTACATGCTCGATCCCACCGGCATCATAACAAGCTGGAATCCTGGGGCGGAGCGTTTCAAAGGCTACACCGAGGCCGAGATCATCGGGCAGCACTTCTCGCGCTTCTACACCGAGGAGGACCGGCAGACCGGGTTGCCCAAACGGGCGCTCGCGACCGCGGCCAACGAGGGGCGCTTTGAGCAGGAAGGCTGGCGCGTGCGTAAGGACGGCACCCGCATGTGGGCGCACGTCATCATCGACCCGATCCGCGACCCGTCCGGTACGCTCATTGGCTTCGCCAAGATCACGCGGGACATCAGCGGGCAGAAAGTCGCACGCGAGGCGCTTCGCCAGAGCGAGGAGCGCTTCCGGCTACTCGTGCAGGGGGTCACCGACTACGCCATCTTCATGCTGAGCCCTGGCGGCTTCGTGACCAACTGGAACGCGGGGGCGGCTCGCATCAAGGGCTACACGGAAGCCGAGATCGTCGGGCAGCACTTCTCCCGCTTCTACACCGAGGAGGACCGGGAAGCCGGGGTGCCTGTCAGGGCTTTGGAGACGGCAAGACGGGAAGGCCGGTTCGAGGCCGAAGGCTGGCGGGTGCGCAAGGACGGCACCCGCTTCTGGGCGAGCGTGGTCATCGACGCGATCCGCGACGATACCGGGCGGCTTGTCGGCTTCGCCAAGGTCACCCGCGACATCACCGACCGGCGGAATGCGCAGGAGACCCTGGAGAAGGGGCGCGCCTCGCTGTTGCAGGCGCAGAAGATGGAGGCGCTTGGGGGCCTGAGTTCCGGCGTGGCACACGACTTCAACAACATCCTGACCGTTGTCCTCGGCAACCTCGATCTCCTGCGCCGCGCGCCGGAGCAGCGACGCGAGCGCCTGATCGACAACGCGGTCCAGGCGGTGGAGCAGGGGCGTAAGCTGACCCAGCAGTTGCTCGCCTTTGGGCGTCGCCACATGCACCAGCCCGAAGTTCTGGACCTGAACCGGCTGATCCTCAACATGGACGACATGCTGAGGCAGTCGCTGCGAGGGGACATCGACATGGTGTTCGATCTCGCGGATGAGCTTTGGCCCGCAGAGGTTGATTCGGCCCAGCTTCAAATCGCACTGATCAACCTCGCGGTGAATGCGCGCGACGCCATGCCCAGAGGTGGCCAGTTCCGGATCAGAACGGAGAATGTCACTGCGCCCGGCAGTGACGTTGAACAGAGCGTCGCGATCGCGGTGAGTGACGCCGGGTCCGGCATGCCGCCCGAGGTGGTCGCCCGCGCCTTCGAGCCGTTCTTCAGTACCAAGGACGTGGGCAAGGGTACGGGGCTGGGGCTGCCGCAGGTCTACGCCTTCGCCCAGCAGTCAGGCGGCTCCGTGCGCATCGCGAGTGAAGTCGGCCAAGGTACGACCTTCACGATCTCGCTGCCACGATCGCGGGAGCAGGTTGTGGAGCTAGAACGGGTGGGCAACGATCCTGGCGAGGTCGTGCGCCCGCTTCGCGTTCTGCTGGCTGAGGACAATGCGCAGGTGGCGGAAGTCGCGGCCTCGGTGCTGGCTGAGCGGGGCCACACGGTCGTGAGGAGCGCCAACGCTTCGGAAGCCCTGCACGTCCTGAACTCGGGGCAGCCCTTCGACGTGATCCTGTCCGATCTGGTGATGCCAGGAGAGATGAACGGGTTCGATTTGGCGCAGTATGTGCGCAGCCACTGGCCCGCTCTGCCAGTACTGCTTGCGACCGGCTACAGCGATCAGGCGGCCAGGGCGATCAAGGAAGGCTTCCCGCTGATCTCAAAGCCCTACAAGCCCGCAGCGCTCATCGTCGCTATCGAGAGAACGGCTTCGGCGGTCGCGATTTCTACGCGAGGAGGCAATGTCGTCCCTCTATCTCGCTCCGCGCCATAGTCCGTGGCCAGACCAGACCGAGGGCTTGGGCCTTGATCCGCCCATATGATCCGGTCCTGTTGTCCGCGAGCTGTGCAGATGGAACAAGGCGGGGAACCTCTACGGTTCATTGACTCCAACCTGCATCAGTCCGCAATGAGGGCCGATGTTGAACGACCTTCCCCAAGGCAAGACCACCTTCCGTGGTCGCGGCCTCGCGTTCGTTCATGGCTCTCGCATCGTTATGAAGGTCTGTCCGGCCTGTTCGCAGTGGAATGCCCCGAAGGCGGCCGACATGGGGGCTTGTCACGTTGTCGGACGTAGCCGCAGGAAATCGTACGCTGGCTAGTTTCAAGCCGCCACGCCAGCCGCCCTGCGCCACGTCGCGAACGCCTCGGCTCGGAAGAGTCGGTGCGTGGGGGCTGAGACGAGGTGGCGGGGAACGGTGAAGGTGTTGTAGGTGGCCGCGTGCATCGACAGGAACCGCTGGGCTGAGCCTGGCGACGTGAAGCCCTGCAGCTTGCGCTCTCGTCGTCGCACCGGGACGTGCGAGCTCTCGGCTCGATTGTTCGCCCGCTTCTCCTGAACGTGCGATGTCCGTTTCAAAGTCATCTCGCGAAGGGCAGCGCCGTAGGCCGGGCATTTGCCCGTGACCCACGCCTCGAGTTCCATGCCCTGCTTCGTCAGGAGCTTGCGCATCAACTTCTGGGCCGCGTGCTTGTCCCGCTTGGTTTGGACCAAGACGTCGAGCACCTCGCCTTCGGCATCGACGACGCGCCACAGGTACATCTGCTTGCCGCCGATCCGGACGAACACCTCATCGAGGTGCCAGCGCGCGTGCGGCTTCGGGCGCCTCTTCCGCAGTTCGCGCGCGATGACGGGACCGAAGGTGAGCACCCAGCGGCGGACGCTCTCGTACGTGACGATGATCCCGCGCTCGGCCAGGAGCTCCTCGACATCGCGGTAGCTGAGGGTGAAGCGAAGGTACATCCAGACGGCGCGCTGGATCACGTCACGTGGGAAGCGGTAGCCGGAGTACGAGAGCGGGCTCATACGGCCCGGCTACGATGCTGGATCGGTCGCGGCAAGCCGGCGACCTTGCCAACGTGACAAGCCCAGCGCAGGTACCAGGGGACCGCCTGCACGATCAGGGCTGCCTCGAAGTGCCGCCCCTTGAAGTCCGCCTTGGACCGGCGCTTCAGCTTGGCGGCAATGGCGTGGAGGATCATGGGCCGGCTCCAAGGCGGAGGCGGCAAGCTGGGCAGGTATGGCTAACGACCCGTGAACCTCAGCCCATTCGCGTTTGCGACACGCCCTGCACGGGTAGGCTGTAGCCGTGAGAAGCGGAGTCCTGCAACCGTGCGGGCGCGGGGAAGGCTCAGAACCGGCCGGCCGGTCCGGAGAGCCAGCGCATAAGGCCGTCCGAGGCGGCAACGCTCCGGTGGACTCCCACACGCGGCTCTTCGTCGGGCTCGTCGTCTCGTCTGACGACGTAAACCTCGCGGACGCTTGGGGTGTCGTCGTGGCTTTCAAGGCCGGCCGTCCGATACGGGGGCGCGACGGTCACGCGCTCGCGGCGTGCTTCCGCCCTCCTGACCGCGGCCCGGATATCGTCGGCAGCGGCGAGGGACGGCAGGTTCCGCGACGGCAGCGGCCGCGACTGGTGGGCAGGGCGTTGCTCCTCGGCGGCCCGGACGCGGGGATACCCATCATCCGCAGGGTCGGGCGCCCGGAAGTGTCGAGGGGCTTCCGCACCGCTCCGGCGAAGGCGCTCCTCGTCCGCTTCCGGCAGGCGAACGCGCGGGCGCGCCTCCGTCAGCTTGGTGCGGGGATGGTCGTGCGACTCCGAGGGCTGGATGCGCCTGAGTGCGTCCACGTCTCTGACCTTCGTGCGCTCCTCTTCCACGGGCGGTGCGACGTGCCTCGGGGCCTCCGCGGACAGGGCACGCGAGGGTACAGCCTCCCCGTCGGGCCGTGAGGCAGTCCTAGAGGAGTAGCGAGCCTGATATGGGCGAGTGCCATTGTCTCGGGAGGTCCGGATCAGCCCCGGGGCCTGTACAGATTTTGCCCGGGAAGGCCCGACATTCTCCTCGGACGGACGGGCGCGCTTGATGTCTGGCGCTGGGTCAGCCTGATCCTGCTTCGGGTGAGGAGTGTGCCCGTCGGATAGCGCGAGACGGACGGGCGCGGAAACCGGTCTGGCCTTCGAGGCGGGATCCCGGCCTTGATCCGCGACAGCTCCGCCCTCCTCGGCGGGCGCATCGGTAGGCCCGGGGGTGAATGTCAGCTTCGGCGGCTCCAGCGTGGCCTTGACCGGATCCGACCACGGCAGCGACTCGCCGTGGGCTTCCGCCCGCAGGCGCTGCGCGAGAGAGGGCGTTGCGGCATCGTGTAGCCCGGCCGCTGCCTCGCGGTGAGTCCCGCCTCGGGACATGTACACGCCTGTCGTGGTCACCCCAGCGACGAAGGCGAAGGCTACGGTGGACAGGAACCTCGCCGACGTGGCCATGGACTACCTCGTAGAGATTGCAGCTGGCGTATGGACCCTACGCGACGACGACGCAGTGCAAACGACGACCGTCAGCTCCCAAGTCGGCGCGGTACGAGAACCGGACACCGCAAGCGCCGGCTCATGGCCTTCTTGTCCAGCCTCGGTCAGYCGCTCGGCATTCGATGCGACCCTGAACCCCTCGCGGTCGAACACCTTACAGAGCAGTGCAGAGTGGAGCCTTATCAGCGACACCAGTCCGCCGCGGAAAGGTTCCCACGACACGACCGGCCTTGCCGCCACGAGGCAATACCCTCGTGCGCTGTCCTAAATACAGTACAGAACCTTATCGCCTGCTGCGCAAGAATAGAAACAGAAGAATAATAATCGGGATTGGTATCCCGATGAGCCATAGCAGGCCGCCCGTAAGCATTGTTTTCTCCCAAGCTGTGTAGCTAATGAAATCAGCCGGTAAAATGTTCCATCATGCGTATTCATCGCTTCCGCTGCGAACCTTGCTCGCTCTCATGCTTCCGGGCCAGCCGGACTGCCCGCTCGCGAACCGCAAGGGAAGAGGGTGGGGTATGCTTCGTCATGGCTCCAGTCTCTCAAGAGTTGGAGCCTCCGAAAATCCCGGGGGCGGCTCAGTTGCATGCGGTCCGGGCCTCCCGTGTAGCCGGCAACGCATTCCGTGCTCGCAGGTTCAGGGGTTGGCCGCGCGTCCCTCAAGACGCGCCAGCCGCCGCAAGTCGCGGCTGCGCACACCTGGATCCCCTATCATCCAGGGCCACAGCGAAGTCCCGGGCAACGCGCGAGAACTCCGGCGTCCGGAGGTAGCCGTACGACTTGTGATGGTTCGGCTCACCGTCGGGCCGCCTGTAGCCGTTCACGACCCGACGGTCGACGACACGCACGCCCACGTCACTCTGCCCGGCCCCGCTTCGTCAGGAGCTTGCGCATCAGCTTCTGCGCCGCTCGCTTGTCCCGCTTGGTTTGGACCAGGACGTCGAGCACCTCGCCTTCGGCATCGACGGCGCGCCACAGGTACATCTGCTTGCCGCCGATCCGGACGAACACCTCATCGAGGTGCCAGCGCGCGTGCGGCTTCGGACGCCGCGTCCGCAGCCCCCGCGCGATGACGGGACCGAAGGTGAGCACCCAGCGGCGGACGCTCTCGTACGTGACGATGATCCCGCGCTCGGCCAGGAGCTCCTCGACATCGCGGTAGCTGAGGGTGAAGCGAAGGTACATCCAGACGGCGCGCTGGATCACGTCACGTGGGAAGCGGTAGCCGGAGTACGAGAGCGGGCTCATACGGCCCGGCTAC
>NZ_JBFULT010000407.1:0-6951 GCF_054049755.1 Bradyrhizobium sp. P5_C11_2 | reverse complement strand
GGCCTGGACCAAGGTGATGAACCTCGACCGGTTCGACATCACGGGCTGAGTTGCTGCACCTCTCCCGCTTGCGGGAGAGGTCGCGCCGTAGGCGCGGGTGAGGGTTCTCTCCTCGTTGGGAGTCTCTCTGCGGAGACACCCTCTCCCCGACCCTCTCCCGCGAGCGGGAGCGCAGCGCTCCCGAAGTAAGCGGCAAACAAAAAGGGCGGCCTCTCGGCCGCCCTTCGTGTTTCCGATGTGCGGAGCGAGACTTACTCGCCGGCCGCTTCGCGCGGAGCCTTCTCGCCGTCGCCGCCCTTGGCCTCGAGGTCCTCGCCGGTGGTCTGGTCGACCACCTTCATCGACAGCCGGGTCTTGCCGCGGTCGTCGAAGCCGAGCAGCTTGACCTTGACCTTGTCGCCTTCCTTGACGACGTCGGAGGTCTTCTGCACGCGCGCCGAAGCGAGCTGGCTGATGTGGACGAGGCCGTCCTTGGAGCCGAAGAAGTTCACGAAGGCGCCGAACTCCATCACCTTGACGACGGTGCCCTCATAGATCTGGCCGACTTCCGGCTCGGACGCGATCGACTTGATCCACTTGATCGCGGCCTTCATCGCCTCGCCGTCGCTGGAGGCGACCTTCACGGTGCCGTCGTCCTCGATGTTGACCTTGGCGCCGGTCTTCTCGACGATCTCGCGGATCACCTTGCCGCCGGTGCCGATCACTTCGCGGATCTTGTCGGTCGGGATCTTGAAGGTCTCGATGCGCGGCGCGTATTCGCCGAGCTCGGCGCGGGCGTTGGTGAGCGCCTTGGCCATTTCGCCGAGGATGTGGATACGCCCATCCTTGGCCTGACCGAGCGCGACCTTCATGATCTCCTCGGTGATGCCCTCGATCTTGATGTCCATCTGGAGCGAGGTGATGCCCGCTTCGGTGCCGGCGACCTTGAAGTCCATGTCGCCGAGATGGTCCTCGTCACCGAGGATGTCGGAGAGCACCGCGAAGCGCTTGTCTTCGAGGATCAGGCCCATCGCGATGCCCGCGGTCGGCCGCTTCAACGGCACGCCGGCGTCCATCAGCGCGAGCGAGGCGCCGCAGACCGAAGCCATCGACGAGGAGCCGTTGGATTCGGTGATCTCCGAGACCACGCGGATCGTGTAGGGGAACTCGTGATGCGGCGGCAGCACCGGGTGGATCGCGCGCCAGGCGAGCTTGCCGTGGCCGATCTCGCGGCGCTTGGTGCCGCCGAGGCGTCCGGTCTCACCGACCGAGTAGGGAGGGAAGTTGTAGTGCAGCAGGAACGTCTCTTTGTACGTTCCCGACAGCGCGTCGATATACTGCTCGTCCTCGCCGGTGCCGAGCGTGGTCACGACCATCGCCTGGGTCTCGCCGCGGGTGAACAGCGCCGAGCCGTGGGCGCGGGGCAGCACGCCGACTTCGGCGATGATGTTGCGCACGGTCTTGCTGTCGCGGCCGTCGATGCGCTTGCCGGTGTCCAGGATGTTCCAGCGAACGATCTTGGCTTCGAGCTCCTTGAACACGCCGCCGATGCGCAGCTTGTCGTATTTCGGCTCCTGCCCTTCGGGGAAATAATGGGCGATCACCTTTTCCTTGACCTTGCCGACCGCGGCGTAGCGATCCTGCTTGATCGGAATGGCGTAGGCGGCGCGCAGTTCCTGCTCGACGAGGCCGAGCATTTCCTTCTCGAGCGCCGCATTGTCGATCACGGTGACCTCGCGCGGCTCCTTCGCGGCCTTCTCGGCGAGATCGATGATCGCGTTGATCACCGGCTGGAAGTGACGGTGACCGAACATCACCGCACCGAGCATGATGTCTTCGTTCAGTTCCTTGGCTTCCGATTCCACCATCAGCACCGCGTCGGCGGTGCCGGCGACGACGAGGTCGAGCTGGGTGTCGACCATCTCGTCGAGCGTCGGGTTGAGCACATATTCGTCATTGACGAAGCCGACGCGCGCGGCGCCGATCGGGCCCTTGAACGGAGCGCCCGACAGGGTCAGCGCAGCCGATGAGGCCACCAGCGCCACGATATCGGGATCGTTCTCCATGTCGTGCGACAGCACGGTGACGATCACCTGGGTCTCGTTGCGCCAGCCGTCGACGAACAGCGGACGGATCGGGCGGTCGATCAGGCGGGAGACCAGCGTCTCCTTCTCGGTCGGACGGCCCTCGCGCTTGAAGTAGCCGCCGGGAATGCGGCCCGCGGCGTAGGTCTTCTCCTGGTAGTCGACGGTCAGCGGCAGGAAGTCGACGCCTTCGCGCGGCGCCTTCGCGGCCACCACGGTGGCGAGCACCACGGTCTCGCCGTAGGTCGCGACGACGGCGCCGTCGGCCTGGCGCGCGATCTTGCCGGTTTCAAGCTTGAGAGGGCGTCCACCCCAGTCGATCTCGACTGAATGCTTATTGAACATAGAGGTCTTCTTTCATGGGTTCTCGAAAGAAGGGACGGCTCGAAAAACAAAAACCATGCGCAAGATTGCGGGACGCCGATCGAAGCGGCGATCAGCGTCCTGCGATCCTGCCATGGTTTCTGGATTTCGGATGGCGTCCATCCTTTCGGGTCATACGGGCGCCTTGCCCGTTGCGCCCAGCCGCCGGATTGCTGCTGGACTGTCAGTCGGCACGAACGCGAACACCGAACCTCGGTCTTCGCCCATCATGCCCCGGATGCGAATCATCACTCGAGTATGATCCGGAAAAGTGCGAAGCGGTTTTCCGAAAAGATCATGCTCAAACAACAATCCAAAGTGCGATTCTTATCGCGCTTTGGGCCCGCACCCGACGCGTACGCAGCCTCGATCAAAAACCTTTAAACAAACGCTTTCGTTCGAAACCACGCGCGAAAACGCGCGCCGTTGGCGCGCGCAGGAACACTTAACGACGAATGTTGTGCTTCTCGAGCAGCGCCTTGTAACGCGCCTCGTCCCGCTTCTTCAGGTAGTCGAGGAGCGAACGGCGGGTCGAGACCAGCTTCAAGAGGCCGCGACGCGAATGGTTGTCCTTCACGTGGGTCTTGAAATGGTTGGTGAGGTTGTTGATGCGTTCCGACAGGATCGCGACCTGAACCTCCGGCGAGCCGGTATCGCCGGCCTTGGTGGCATTCGTCTTGATGACTTCCGCTTTGCGTTCTGCGGCAATCGACATCGTCAATTTCTCTCGTTGCGACCGGAGCTGGCAGTCAGGCCGGTCAGGTTGAACACACGCTTGGGGATGATTTCGCCATTGCCAACTTCAGCAAGCGCGAGAAGCCGGCCTGCCACCGTGACATAGACTGTGCCGCTACAATTGGGCGCATCCCGTCCGCGCAACAAAACGGCCTGGCCCCGATGGAGCCTTGCCGCATCAGCCCGAGTGACGGCCAGTGCCGGGATGTCGTCCAGCGCGGTCTCAACGGGCATAAGCGCGTCGGCGAGGCTGCCCTCGCCGGACGCGGCTCTATCGCACAAAGCCTCCAACTGATCCAGCGGAATCATGTCGTTTTCGCCGAATGGGCCGACCAGCGTCCGCCGCAGCGCGCAGATATGGCCGTAAGTGCCGAGAATCCGGCCCATATCGCGGGCCAGGGCGCGCACATAGGTGCCCTTGCCGCACTCCGCCTCGAACGTGGACCTGTCGCTATCCGGTTGATCTACAAGGGATAAATGGTGAATCTCGACCGGGCGGGGGGCCAGTTCCACGATCTCGCCGTCGCGGGCGAGGTCATAGGCGCGCTCGCCCTGGATCTTGATCGCGGAATAGCGCGGGGGAACCTGCTCGATCACCCCGGTGAAGCGGGGCAGCAGGGCCTCGATGGCCTCCCGGGTCGGGCGCTGGTCGGAGGTCGCGGTGATCCGGCCCTCGATGTCGTCGGTATCGCGCTCCTCGCCCCAGCAGACGGTGAAGCGGTAGCGCTTGCGGCCGTCCATGACGAAGGGAACCGTCTTGGTCGCCTCGCCGAGCGCGATCGGCAGGCCGCCGGAGGCGAGCGGATCGAGCGTACCGGCGTGTCCCGCGCGCTTGGCCTGGAACAGGCGCTTGAGCACGGCGACGGCCTGCGTCGAGGTCATGCCGATCGGCTTGTCCAGCACGACCCAGCCATGGACGTCGCGCCGGTCGCGGCGCGGCTGATTGCCCTTCTGCTTGTTGGCCCGAGGATCGTTGTTGACGCGGCGCGGCTCCTGATGCGGCTGCGTATCGCCGCCGATTTCCGCAAAATTATTTTTCTGCACATCGCGCGCATCGGGCTCGTCGCCGCCGATCGTGCCGTGAGCCGGGTCCATCATCATCGCTCTTCTTCCCGATCCGTATCCGGATCCTGTTCCAGGTCCTTCTGCACCGCAGGCGTTCGCAAAAGCTTCTCGATCCGTTCCGCCTCGTCGAATCGTTCGTCGACGCGGAAGCGAAGGTCGGGTGCAAATTTCAGGTTAACGCGCCGCGCGACTTCGCCGCGCAGGAATTTCTTGTTGCGCTCGAGCGCCGCGATGACGACCTCGGTGTCGCGGCCACCGAGCGGCATCACGTAGATTGTCGCGAGCTTCAGGTCGGGCGACATCCGCACCTCCGGTACGGTGATGATGTGACCTTCGAGGTCCGCATCATGCACAATGCCTTGCGCCAGAATATCGGCCAACGCATGGCGAACCTGCTCGCCGACGCGCAACTGGCGTTGCGAGCCGCCGGTGGCGGAACTCTTCTTCTGATGGTGGCGGGGCATGGTTCGAAAATCACCTCGTCATGCCCGTGTTTGGGACACGAGCATTGTCATTTGTCCTGTTGAAACGAATGAGGCGGATGGCCGGAAAAAATCCGGCCATCGCACTCCCGCAATTTCAGCTCAAAAAGATCCGGGCGCTTCGGTAAGATTTGGACTTACAGGGAGCGCTGGATCGTCTCCACGCGGTAACACTCGATCACGTCACCTGCACGCATGTCGTGATAGTTCTCGAAGGCCATGCCGCATTCCTGGCCGGACTGGACTTCCTTCACTTCGTCCTTGAAGCGCTTCAGCGTCGACAGCTTGCCTTCGTGCACGACGACGTTGTCGCGGATCAGGCGCACATTGGCGCCGCGTTCCACGGTGCCGTCGGTGACGCGGCAGCCGGCGACCTTGCCGACCTTGGAGATGTTGAAGATCTCCAGGATCGCGGCGTTGCCGAGCATGGTCTCGCGCAAGGTCGGCGCGAGCAGGCCGCTCATCGCCTTCTTCACGTCGTCCACGAGGTCGTAGATGATGTTGTAGTAGCGGATCTCGATGCCGTTGCGCTTGGCGGCCGCGGCGGCCTCCTTGTTGGCACGGACCGAGAAGCCGATGATCGCGGCGTTGAAGCCTTCCGCGAGCGTCACGTCGGATTCCGAGATGCCGCCGACGCCGGCATGCAGGATGCGGGCGGCGACTTCGTCGGTGCCGAGCTTCTCCAGCGAGCCGAGGATCGCTTCCAGCGAGCCCTGCACGTCGGCCTTGATGATCAGCGGGAATTCCTTGCGGCCCGCCGTCTTCAATTGCGACATCATCTGCTCGAGCGAGCCGCGCATGCCGGAGATCGAGGCAGCCGCGTTCTCGCGCTTCTGGTGCGCGCGGTAGCTCGTGATCTGGCGGGCGCGGGCTTCGTTCTCGACCACGGCGAGACGATCGCCGGCTTCCGGCGGACCGTTGAAGCCGAGCACCTCGACCGGCACCGACGGGCCGGCCTCGTCCACGGTCTCGCCCTGATCCGAGATCAGCGCACGGACGCGGCCCATCTCGGCGCCGGCAACGATGATGTCGCCGACACGGAGCGTGCCACGCTGAACCAGCACGGTCGCGACCGGACCGCGGCCGCGGTCGAGCTTGGCCTCGATCACGGTGCCTTCGGCCGGGCGCTCCGAATTGGTCTTCAGGTCGAGGATGTCGGCCTGCAGCGCGATCATCTCGAGCAGCTTGTCGAGATTGGTCTTGTTCTTGGCGGACACTTCGACGTCGACGACGTCGCCGCCGAAGGATTCGACCTGCACCTCGTGCTGGAGCAACTCGGTGCGCACGCGCTCGGGCTTGGCGTCGGGCTTGTCGATCTTGTTGATGGCAACGATGATCGGCACCCGCGCCGCCTTGGCGTGGTTGATGGCTTCGACCGTCTGCGGCATCACGCCGTCATCGGCCGCAACCACCAGCACGACGATGTCGGTGACCTTGGCGCCGCGGGCGCGCATCGCGGTGAACGCGGCGTGGCCGGGCGTGTCGATGAAGGTGATCTTCTTGCCGCTTTCCGGCGACAGCACCTGATAGGCGCCGATATGCTGGGTGATGCCGCCGGCTTCGCCGGAGACGACGTTGGCATGACGAAGCGCGTCGAGCAGCGAGGTCTTGCCGTGGTCGACGTGACCCATCACGGTCACGACCGGCGAGCGCGTCTCGGTGTCGGTGGAATCGTCGGTGGCGTCGAACAGGCCTTCTTCGACGTCGGACGCGGCCACGCGCTTCACGGTGTGGCCGAGCTCCTCGGCGATCAGCTGCGCGGTGTCGGCATCGATCACGTCGGTGATCTTGTGCATCGCGCCCTGCTTCATCAGCATGCGGATGACGTCGACCGCGCGCTCGGCCATGCGGTTGGCGAGTTCCTGGATGGTGATCGCTTCCGGAATGATCACCTCGCGGATCAGCTTTTCCTTCGGCTCGTTCGAGGCGTGACCCTTCAGGCGCTGGGTACGGCGGCGGAACGACGCGATCGAGCGCTCGCGCACTTCGTCGGCATTGAGCGCGGTGACGAGCGTCAGGCGGCCGCGTTCCTTCTGCGGGCCCGGCTTGTGGGTGGTCTTGGGGGCTGCGACGGGCCGCATGGCACCGCCGGGACCGCGGCGGATCTGCCGCGGACCGTCATCCTCGTCCGGTCCGGCTGCGACGCCGGGGGCAYGACCCGGCGCGGCCGGCCGCTGCGCGGTCGTCGTCGCCGGTCGGGCGGTGGTGGTTGCAGGTCGCGACGTGGTCGTCGCGGGCCGCGG
>NZ_JBFULT010000406.1:0-6963 GCF_054049755.1 Bradyrhizobium sp. P5_C11_2 | reverse complement strand
ACCATCGGCAATTTATACCGATGGGACGGATCGTCAGATATGCCGTGGCGACGACTTTGCGCCAGGAAGAGATCTGCAAACCCGAGTGGCCACTGGTTGACATGAAAAAACGATTGGTGGTCATTCAAGACAGAAAGGATCCAAGGAATAAGGATGGAAATGACCAGAAGGTCCCTTTGCTCAACCTAACCGGCTATGACGCGTGGGAGGTCGTGCTTCAGCAGCGGATTGTGACTCGAGGCTATGGACGAATCTTTCCCATAACCACAGATCCGTAAGCGCGGCATTCACCCGGGCATGCGATGAACTCAAGATCGAAGACCTGCATTTCCACGATCTGCGTCACGAGGGAACGAGCCGCCTGTTCGAGGCAGGACTCCCAATTGAAAAGGTAGCACTGGTCACCGGTCACAAAGATTGGCGACAACTCCAGCGCTATACCAATCTCAAGGTTGAAGATCTTCTTAAGCTGCAATACGCACAGCAGCCGTCAATGGAAGAATTCATTGAGACGCTAGCAGCCTCCTAGAGGTCCACAATGTTGCGAGACGGTCGCGAGCCGCGTCGCACGAGAGTTGCGCTCGCAACTCGACGCGGCGCCCGGAGAGCCAGAATGCAAGAAGCAGGTCCACTCGTCCAATCTCTGCGAGTTGGCCGGGGCCGTCGCTGGTGCCACTTGGCGAAAATGATCACGCACATCGTCAACGAGTCTCGAAACCCGTCGACCGACACTAGGATCCCATCACGCCGTACCCAGCAACTTGCTCCGGCGTCGAGGCATTTAGTCGCTTTCGTTCCCCGCATCGGGCGCCATTTCGCCGTCCATCCGCCACGCAACTGTGCGATGGAGACGCGGCCGCGGACGGCAACATACCGCACTCTTTAACATCAACTGATAAGCTTTGCGACCAAAGCTTATCAGTTGGCAATTTGCTCCATTTGTCGGTTTCCCTTATCAATTCGCCAGGTGAATCCAGGCGCAGTCAACTGGTCAGCAGATAGCCGACTCGCGACTTTTCACACAGCCAGGGTCAAAACGAGACTTGCTGGACTGCTAGCGCCTCGTCCGCTTCTCGTAAGATTAACCGATTGAAAGACTTACATTCTCGCTCCAAGCCATCATGGGGAAGTTTGAGCTAGGTCCAGCCAGCAGGAGCCATTGAGATCCAATATGTACACTCCAACGGCCGCTTTGCGCCAAAAGCTGCCGTTTAGATACACGATCCGTATGCCTTTCCGTACAGAGCGGATCAGGCGCTTAGGGCCGTTACAGTTCGCTTAAAGAAAGCGATGCTCAAAGCGCTCCCGCGGCGAACACCCATTGATTTGCCTCAACCAAGCGCCTGGCTTGCCAGTGCGTAGGTTACGGGCATGCTTCCAGAATGCTCGTTGGGGTCACGGAAGTCTCCTCCCAGCGACATCGTCGTAACGGTGTCAAAAACAGCAAGGCCTGCTCGCGCCACGAAGGAGGAGAACTCGCCCTTGGCGAGGTGGCTATCGATTCGCAGAAACTCTCCCTCATGGGCAGTCATGTGCGGTGCGATTACGACGATCGCGTCCTTGTCATTTGACGCCACCACGGGCCCGATGACATGACCGCGTCCAAACGGGCGGCACAGCGCAAAGGCCTCGAGGCGGTCATGCCGGTAGAGTCCGAGCCCAGCTGATTGCTGCAAGAGAGCAGCAAGCAGCTCTGCGCGCGATGCGCCAAACCCCCGCGCATCGAGTTCAGCGACAGCCGCAAGATCCCCCTGGTCCAGACGACGCAGCTCGGCGCCTTCCGGAGTGCGGGGCATCTCGTCGGACCGCTGCGCCTCAGCTTGACGTTGAAACACCGTCCTCTCGGGACGGAAGCCTAGCGAACGATAGAGCTTGCGCGCTGCGCGCGTGGCATTGAGACGGAGATTGCGTTCCTTGCACTCGGAAAAAACGCGCTTCATGAGCCACTGTGCCGTGCCGCGTGCCTGAAGCCGGGGAGAGGTGATGACCATGCCAACAGTGGCAAAATCCGAGCCATGGGGAAACCACATCGCTGAGCCCAGTGCCCGTCCAATCTCATCGTGAGCGACGATGCCGTGGCCGACGTCCCGCAGAAACTGCCAATCCTCGGCGCGGTGCGGCCAGCCGACGCCGATCGAGAGCGCATGAAGCTGGTCCAGGTCGACCGTGTCGATGTCGACCGCACGCGCCTGGAACGCATCGATCGTCCGCGAAGCGGAACCGCGACTTTTCATGTCGTTCCTCTGATCGGCATTGGACGCCGCTCGAATGGTGGCAATTCGGACTCGTTACAAGGCATCAGCCAATCTCAGCATAGATCAGGCGTCGCGGCAGAATACATTTCAGAACGGCTGCCTCACGAAACAATCCACCAAATCGCCACCGCATTCGGCATGAAACCAGGGCGCCGCCCGTTACGATGGCTCCGTCCGGCGAACCCCGCCATTCTCTGCGCCTCAAGATAGACCCATGACTTTTCTCTTTAATTCCGACGCGCAGCGTGAGGCGGTGTTTCGCAGCGCCTTCGCCCGCGAACTCCCGGACCTTTCCTTCGCGAATGATCCGGCCACGGTCGATTCTGGCCTGGTGCGCTATGTCATCAGTTGGACGGTGCCGGAGGGGCTTGAGCGGTACCGCAATCTTGAGATCCTGTTTTCGGTCGGGGCCGGGGTCGACYAATTTCCGCTCGCGGCGCTTCCACCCGAGGTGAAGATCGTGCGGATGGTGGAAGACGGCATCATCCGAATGATGCAGGAGTACGTCACGCTCGCGGTGTTGGCGCTCCACCGCAACCTTCCTGCCTATGTCGATTTGCAGCGACGACGTGAATGGCGGGTGCTGTCGCAGAAGCAGGCCGCCGATCGGCGGGTCGGGCTGCTCGGGCTTGGCGTACTCGCCCGCGCCGTGCTGGAGAGCCTGAAACCTTTCGGCTTTGGCTTGAGTGGCTGGAGCCGATCGGACAAGACGATCGAGGGAATTGCAACATATTGCGGTCAAGCCGGGCTCAGCCAGATGCTCGCCGAGACCGACATCCTCGTCTGCCTGCTCCCTCTCACGGAGGAAACGCACGGAATGTTGGATCGCGACCTGTTTGCACAGTTGCCGAAAGGCGCAGCTCTCGTCCATGCGGGGCGCGGCGCACAGCTCGATCCGCTAGCGTTGCTCGCTGCCCTGGACACAGGTCATCTCGCCGGGGCCATGATCGATGTCACCGAACCAGAGCCTCTACCGGCCGATCACCCGCTATGGACTCACCCCGGAGTGCTGCTTACCCCGCATGTGGCAGGCGCAACGCAGGCGGAAACCGCTGCGCGCGCGGTCATCGACAACATCAAGCGACACGAGGCGGGTCTCGATCCCATCGGACTCGTGGATCGGACTCGCGGTTACTGAGAGGAGCTCAAAATGTTGCTGAAACTGATTGATCCAAATCCGACTTTCGCCCCGAAAGAATCGACGCCCTTGCCGGAGCGGCTCATTGCCGGCGCCCCCAACTACAAGACCTGGGCGCAGGACGTGGCCAAGGGTGAACGCGTGCATACCGGCGTCTGGGAGGCGACCCAAGGCGAGACACGTTCCATCAAGGGTGACACTTTCGAGTTCTGTCATGTCATCTCGGGCGTCGTCGAGATYACGCCCGACGGCGGCGCTCCTCTGACCTTCAGAGCTGGCGACAGCTTCCTCATGAAGCCCGGATTTACCGGCGTGTGGAAGACCGTCGAGACCGTCCGCAAGATCTACGTCACAGTGTCATGAGCCTCAGCTTCGACCCCGAGCAGATCTCGCTACCCGTCGGCCACTTCATAGGTGGTCGGCTGCTGGGTGCTCCCGGCCTGCTTCCGATGCGCCGCCCGTCGGATGGCTCATTCTACGCTGAATGTCCCATCGCGTCGGAGGAGATCGTGGACGACGCGGTCCAGACCGCCAGGAAGGCTTTGAAGACCAGCAACTGGGGCGGCGTGCGGCCGCGCGAGCGAGCCAACGTGCTGCGGCGATGGGCCGATCTGATGGAGAGCGAGGCCAAGGCACTCGCTCAGCTCGAGGCGGTTTCTTCGACCCGTCCGGTCGGTCAACTKGGTGCAGGAGACATCGCGGTCACTGCGGAGCAAATTCGCTTCTTTGCTGAATTCGCCGACAAGGAGGGCAGCGATCTCGTGCCCACCGACGACAAGCATCTCGGCATGATCATGACCGAGCCCTTCGGGGTCGTCGGCGCCATCACGCCCTGGAATTTTCCAGTCTCGATGGCTGGCTGGAAGCTCGGACCGGCCCTCGCGGCGGGGAATGCGGTCGTGCTGAAGCCGTCCGAGATGACGCCGTTCTCATCGATTTTTCTCGCCCAACTGGCGGTCAAGGCGGGCGTGCCTGCGGGACTCATCAATGTCGTGCTCGGCGATGGACCTACGACCGGCGCCGCCATCACGGGACATCCCGATATTGCCAAAGTGAGTTTCACCGGATCGACCGGTGCGGGATCTGCGATCATGGCCAATGTTGCGCGCTCCGGCATCAAGCCGATGACGCTCGAACTCGGTGGCAAGAGCCCGCAGATCGTGTTTGCGGACGCCGATCTCGAACAGGCCGCCGCCGCGATTGCCGGCAGCATCCTCGCCAACGCCGGTCAGGCCTGCGTCGCCGGATCGCGCCTGATCGCGCATGGCTCCGTGGCCGAGCCACTTGTTGAAGCCATCCTCGCCCGCATGAAAGCCGTTCGCGCAGGCCCTACTTGGGACGCCGCGACGACCTATTCTCCGATCATCTCGGAGCGGCAGCGCTCGAGAATTCACGCGATCGTGCAAGCAGCATGTGCGGAAGCCGCCGAATGTCTGACGGGTGGCGTACCGATGGAGGGCAACGGCTATTTCTATGCGCCGACGCTTCTTGCAAATGTGAAGCAATCGTCTCCCGCCATTAGCGAGGAAATCTTCGGACCCGTCCTGACGCTGCAGACATTCACGACCGAGGAAGAGGCATTGGCGCTCGCCGATCACCCGACCTACGGTCTCGCCGCCGGCGTCTTCACCCGCGATCTTTCACGCGTCTTGCGCATCACACGCGCACTTTCCGCCGGCACCGTGTGGGTCAATGGCTACGGCCGATCGCGCGACCACATCCTGCCGACGGGCGGCTACAAGCGCTCCGGCATCGGCAAGGACCTCGGCCGCGAGGCCTATCACGCAAACCGCCGCTCGAAGAGCGTGCTGATCCACCTGTAGAAGCTCCATGAAGAACTACGCAATTGCACTCATTCCGGGCGACGGTATTGGCAGCGAAGTGACGGACGCCGCATGGGCGGTGCTCGAAGCTGTCGCCACGCATTCGGGCTTTGCGCTCAGTGGCACCAGATTTCCATGGTCGTGCGCCTTCTACAAGGACACGGGCATGATGATGCCTGGCGACGGCCTCGATATGCTTCGGAAGTTCGACGCAATCCTGCTCGGCGCTGTCGGCTGGCCAGCGGAAGTACCAGACGCCGTGTCGCTGCATGGGCTCTTGCTGCCGATCCGCAAGGAGTTTACCCAATACGCCAACGTTCGGCCGCACCGCCTGCTCGCCGGCGTCAACGGCCCGCTGAAAGCGACCGAGTTCGACATCCTCTGCATTCGCGAAAACACTGAAGGCGAGTACGCGGGCGCCGGCGGACGCGTGCATCAGGGCACCTCCGACGAGGTGGCAGTCGAGACCGCGGTTTTTACGCGCGCCGGCGTGGAGCGAATCCTGCGCTTCGGATTCGAACAGGCGCGCAAGCGAAGCGGAAAGCTCGCCTCGGTCACAAAATCGAATGCCCAAAAATTCTCGATGGTCTTCTGGGACGAGATGACGCGGCGCATTGCCGCCGAATACCCGGATGTCGAAGTCAAAAGCTACCACGTGGACGCGCTCGCCGCGCGCATGGTCCTCGCGCCGGAGAGCCTCGACGTTGTCGTCGCCTCCAATCTCTTCGGCGACATCCTGACCGATCTCGGCGCGGCCATCCAGGGCGGACTCGGCTTTGCCGCCTCGGCCAACATCAACCCGGACCGCAGCGCCCCTTCGATGTTCGAGCCCGTTCATGGCTCCGCACCCGACATCGCCCGTCTCGGCATTGCCAACCCGATCGCAGCCATCTGGTCAGGGGCAATGATGCTCGACCATCTTGGCGAGCACGATGCTGCGGCTCGCATCATGGCCGCGCTGGAGGCGACCACCTCCCGCGGCATCGGTACGGTTCAAGGCAAGGAGCGGACCGGCGCCATCACCGCAGCAGTGCTTTCAGAGATTTCTTAACAGACGAGGATCGGAACATGCAGAAGCTGAGCGACGACGGGCTCTTCCGCCAGCAGGGCTTGATCGGTGGCGAATGGCAAGGAGCGCTGTCGGGCAAGACCATCGACGTGATCGATCCCGCGACGCAGATGGTTCTTGGCACGGTGCCGGACATGGGGCGGGATGACACACGGGCCGCCATTGCGGCCGCCGGCAAGGCCTACCCCGCCTGGCGCGCAAGAACGAACGCGGAGCGCGCTGCGCTTCTTGAGACCTGGCACGGACTCATGATCGCGCATCTGGACGATCTCGCGCGCGTTCTGACGCTCGAGCAGGGCAAGCCGTTGGATGAGGCCAAGGGCGAGATCCGCTACGGTGCCTCCTTCGTCAAATGGTTTGCCGAGGAAGCCCGCCGGATTGGCGGCACGACGATCCCATCACCAACGGCCGACCGGCGCATCGTGGTTCTCAAAGAGCCGATTGGCGTGTGCGGCATCATCACGCCCTGGAATTTTCCGAACGCGATGATCACGCGCAAGGTAGCGCCCGCGCTCGCGGCCGGTTGCACGGTCGTGATCAAGCCCTCCGATTTCACGCCCTACTCGGCGCTGGCTCTCGCGGTTCTCGCCGAGCGCGCCGGTATCCCCGCGGGCGTGATCAACGTCGTCACCGGCCTGCCGACGGAAATCGGCGCCGAGATCATGGCCAACGAAACCG
>NZ_JBFULT010000405.1:0-6975 GCF_054049755.1 Bradyrhizobium sp. P5_C11_2 | reverse complement strand
CGCCGGCACCGACCGCAGCCTCGACATCATGGAGCTCGCCAAGAAGCTGCATGACGGCAAGGTGCCGGACGGCGTACCCGAGACGCTCGACGTCGATCACACCAGCGAGCCGGTGCCCTCGGCGTTCCCGAACGGCTGCCACGTCGCCGAGGTCGAGATCGACCCTGATACCGGCGTGGTGCAGATCGTGCGCTACAGCGCGGTGAACGATTTCGGCACGGTGATCAACCCGATGCTGGTCGCAGGCCAGCTCCATGGCGGCGTCGTCCAGGGCATTGGACAAGCGCTGATGGAGCAGGTCCGCTACGACGAGAGCGGCCAGCCGATCACGGGCTCGCTGATGGACTACGCGCTGCCGCGCGCGGAGGACGTTCCGAACATGACGGTCGGCGACCACCCCGTACCGGCCAAGAGCAATCCCTTGGGCACCAAGGGCTGCGGCGAAGCCGGCTGCGCCGGCAGCATGTCCACGGTGGTGAATGCGGTGGTCGATGCGCTCTCCGACTACGGCATCAAGCACATCGACATGCCGCTGACGCCGGAGCGGGTGTGGCGCGCGATCCAGGATGCGAAGGGGACGGCGTAAGGGGGAGTTTCGCGATCGTGATAACGCCGGGGGCTTCGACCGGCATTCCGAAAGAGATCACTTGATCGCCGTTTCGGCGGCGATCAACTCCTTTCCCTCCGTCGTCGTGATCGTTAGCCGTATCTTTTCCCCGCTGCGGCCGTCGGCAATCGCTGCCGAAATGCGATTTCCGTTGTTCGGATCGGCGCTCACGACCCCGCTGAACAGAGCCGTGTCACCCTGTTTCAACGTGACAAGCAACGGGATGGCCGGTTCGACGCTGAAGAACTCGAGAACGGCGCGAGACGCCTCGGCCGAGAAATTGATCAGGATTTTCTCGTTCGCATGCGTCACGTTGCTCATGCCGACGGTGGGGCTGTAGGTTTCCGGAATCGACACCTCACTGCGTGCGGGAAAGTCTGCGCTGTGGAAAAACTGGTCTGACATGCCCGCCCATAATTCGACATACGGCCGCCACTCGTTCGGATCCTTCCGGGCATCGGTTTCGCCGGTGAGCGACGGAAACCCCCACGTCCACATTTTCAAGCCCCGCGTGAGGGTATTGTCCGCAATGCGAATAATTCCTTCTGCATTGTCATGGTTGATGACGCCCCAGAAATTTCCGCCCTGCATATCTGGTGCAGCATAGGCGATGCCCATCGTTCGCCAGTTCTTGAAGTAGCGCAGGTTTTCGAAGCGCCGCCTGCCCATGCCCGCGCTCTCGTCGCCGTCTGCCAGACTGGTCGACCAGGCAGGCGTCGTGAAAGTTCGGATCGGCGCGATGATTTCGGCGCCGCCCGTTGCCCTGGGATTTTTCGGCTCCGATCCCGGAGCGAGCGTCGTGCACGTCCAATACTCATATTGGACAGCCTCGTCGTTCGGATTCTTCAGCACCACGCGCGCATCGAGTGCGGCACGATCGGCCTTTAGCGTGACGTAGTAATTCGCCTCGATGCCGGTCGCGCCCCTGAACTTGCTCGGCCGCGCGGAATAGTCGAAGTCATCCCGGAACGACATCACGACCGTGACTTCGTCGGCGCCCTCCTTCACCACCCGGAAAGCCCACGGCTTCAGCCACGTCTTGCCGTGCTCGGCATCCGGGAACGTGGGAAAGATTCCGCCGTACACCATCAGCCAGTCGTAGTAGAAATTTCCGGCCTTCATGCCGTAAGGCACTCCGACTTCCGTTCGATAAAGCTGCTCGTGGCCGGTCGGCTTGTAGACCATGGAAAGAATACGCCCTCCGAATTCGGGCACGAGCGTTACCCTCAGATATCGATTCTCAAGCACGTAGGATTTGAAACTGCGTTCGACGATCATGCTTTTGTTGAGCGACCCGCTGACAAAGCCATTGTCCGCATCGACGGCGAACTTGACGGCGCTCCACGTCGTCGTCTGCTCGCTGAGCGACACACTATCGGGCACCGGTGCGGCGGCATGCACGGCGCAAAGCGCATGGAGCGACAAAAGGAGTGCTATTCCAAAACAAACGAGGGCACGCAAGGAGACCTCAACTGGCATTCAGGCCGCCGCCTGCTCGCGCGGCTGGTAGATCGCAGTATGCTGGCAGTGCGCCAGCGGCGTCGTGCCGTTGGCGACGACCAGCGCGTCGAGCTCGACGAAGCGGTGGCCCTTTTTCTCGTAGTTCGCGGTGACTTTTGCCCGCGCGGTGATCTCGTCGCCGGCATGTGCGGCCGACAGCAGATGCATGCGGCTGCCGGCATGAATCCACGGGCCCAGAATGGTGTTGTCGACGAGCACGCGGTTCATGACCCGCTGGATCAGGCCGGGATGGCCAAGCCCCTCGCGTGCGAAGATCGGATCGGTTTCCCTGATATCGGCGAGATAGTCCGCGGCGGCCTGCCCGATCCATCGGCGCGGCTCTGTGCCAAGCCATTTGCCGGTCTCGAACGTCGCCGGGCTGACCGGCTTGCGCATGGCGACCGCGGGGACCGCGCGATAGTCGCTCAAATCCACCGCCGGCGCAGCCGCCGGCAGCGAGGCTGTCCCGGTGGCGCAGAGCTCGGTACGGCTGAACACCTCGATCGTGAGCAGGCCGTTGTGCTCGGTCGCATCGACGTCGGCCGTCTCGCCGTCATAGACCGGCTTGATGAAGCGAGCCTCCACCAGTCCGCGGGTGAGGAAATCGCGGCCCCACCGCGCCACCGGCACGTGCATCATATAGGCGAAGACATCGACGCCCGGGACCAGCCCGCCGGAGAAGCCGAAGCGGCGCGCCACCGTGTCGTCATGCATCTTGTTTTCGGATTGTTTTGCGGTGTTGTGGGCCTCGACGCGGTAGGTTTCGAGCCGGTTCGGCATGGGGGTTTTCCCTGGATTCTTGTTGGTTCCGGGCCGATCGTAGGCCCCAGGGAAACGCGGTCAATCCCCTCGCCTTTGCGGCCCGAATGGGGTACCACGCCGCCAATGGCTGACACCCCAAGCATCACCCGCATCTATGTCGACGCCGACGCCTGTCCCGTGAAGGACGAGATCTATCGCGTCGCGGCCCGGCATGGCGTACCGGTGAGCGTCGTCGCCGGCAATTTCATCCGCGTGCCCCAGGATCCCTCGATCGAACGCATCGCGGCTGGCGCCGGCATGGATGCCGCCGACGACTGGATCGCGGAGCGCGCCGGTCCCGGCGACGTCGTCGTCACCGCGGATATTCCGCTTGCAAGCCGCTGCGTGAAGGCCGGCGCCGACGTGATCGCGCCGAACGGAAAACCGTTCACGGAAGAATCGATCGGGATGACGCTGGCGGTACGCAATTTGATGACCGATTTGCGCTCGGCCGGCGAAGTCACCGGCGGCCCGCGATCGTTCGCGCCGCGCGACCGTTCGACTTTTCTCTCGGCCCTCGACCAGACGCTGCGCCGGATCCAGCGCCGCCGCGCCGACCAGGTCGCAACGAGCCAAAATCCAAGTCAAGGCTGACCATGGCGCCGCCGCTGATTCAACTCAAAGACATCCGGCTGACCTTTGGCGGCACGCCGCTTCTAAACGGCGTCGAGCTCAATGTCGCGGCGGGCGAGCGCGTCTGCCTGATCGGCCGCAACGGCTCCGGCAAGTCGACATTGCTGAAGATCGCGGCCGGTATCGTCGAGTCCGACGGCGGTACGCGCTTCGTGCAGCCGGGCGCCACGGTCCGCTACCTGCCGCAGGAGCCGGATTTCGGCGACCACAAGACCACGCTCGCCTATGTCGAGGCCGGGCTCGCGCCCGGGGACGATCCCTACCAGGCACGCTATCTGCTGGAGCAGCTCGGGCTGACCGGCAACGAGAACCCCGCAAACGTCTCCGGCGGCGAGGCCCGCCGCGCGGCGCTGGCGTGCGTGCTGGCGCCCTCTCCCGACATCCTGCTGCTGGACGAGCCGACCAACCATCTCGATCTCTCCACCATCGAGTGGCTGGAAAAGGAGCTCGACAGCCGCCGCAGCGCGCTGGTGCTGATCAGCCACGACCGTCGCTTCCTCACCAATCTGTCGCGTTCGACCGCCTGGCTCGACCGCGGCCGGATCAAGCAGATCGACCGCGGCTTTGCCTCGTTCGAGACCTGGCGCGACGACGTGCTGGCGGAAGAAGAGCGCGACCAGCACAAGCTCGACCGCAAGATCGTCGACGAGGAGCACTGGCTGCGCCACGGCGTCTCCGGCCGGCGCAAGCGCAACGTCAAGCGGCTCGGCAATCTGCATGCGCTGCGCGACCAGCGCCGCAACTATCGCGGCACCGCCGGCAGCGCCAATCTCGCAGCCTCCGAGGCCGAGCAATCCGGCAAGCTGGTGATCGAGGCAAAGGGCGTCACCAAGGCGTTTGGCGCGCGCTTGATCGTCGACAATTTCTCGACCCGCATCCAGCGCGGCGACCGGCTCGGCATCGTCGGCCCGAACGGCGCCGGCAAGACCACGCTGGTCAATCTTTTGACCGGCGGGGCGGAGCCCGACTCCGGCACCGTGCGGTTAGGGGCCAATCTGGAGATGGCGACGCTCGACCAGCACCGCGAAAGCCTCGATCCCAAGTCGACGCTGGCGGAGGCGCTGACTGGCGGCCGCGGCGACCAGATCATGGTCGGCGGCAAGCCGAAGCACGTCGTCGGCTACATGAAGGACTTTCTGTTCGCGCAGGAGCAGCGCGGCACCCCACTCGAAGTGCTCTCGGGCGGCGAACGCGGCCGGCTGATGCTGGCGCGCGCGCTGGCAAAACCGTCGAACCTGCTGGTGCTGGACGAGCCGACCAACGATCTCGACCTGGAAACCCTCGACGTGCTCGAGGACATGCTCGGCGACTACGAGGGCACGGTGATCCTGATCAGCCACGACCGCGATTTCCTCGACCGCGTCGTGACCTCGGTGATCGCGCCGGAAGGCGACGGCAGATGGATCGAATATGCCGGCGGCTACAGCGACATGCTGGCGCAGCGCGGCGCCGACCTCAAGCGCGAGACGGCGAAGGCGCAAGCCCCCGCTGAGAAGAAAGAGGACCGGTCCACCGCTCCTGCTGCCGCGCAAAAACGCCGATTGAGCTTCAACGAGAAGCACGCGCTTGAAACCCTGCCGAAGAAGATGGAAAAATTGCAGGCCGATATCGCCAAGTTACAGCGCGTGATCGATGATCCCAACCTCTACGCCAAGGATCGCAAAAAATTCGACGATACCTCTGCTGCCATCGCCAAGGCGCATGACGAATTGTCCGCCGCCGAAGAGCGCTGGCTCGAACTGGAAATGCTCCGCGAAGAGATAGAACAGGCATAACCCATGACAACTCCCCTCGCCGCCAAGATCGCCCGTGAATATGGCACGCCGTGTGCCGTGATCGACATGGACAAGGTCGAGCGCAACATCGCGCGCATCCAGAAGGCCTGCGACGACGCCGGCATTGCCAGCCGGCCGCATATCAAGACCCACAAGAACCCGACGATCGCGAAGATGCAGGTCGCGGCCGGCGCCAAGGGCATCACCTGCCAGAAGCTCGGCGAGGCCGAGATCATGGCCAATGCCGGCATCGACGACATCCTGATCAGCTACAATCTGCTGGGCGAGGAGAAGATGGCGCGGCTCGGCGCGCTGCAGGCGAAGGCGAACATGACGGTGGCCGCGGACAATTCGACCGTCGTCGCCGGCCTGCCCAAGGCAGCCGCCGCCTCGGGCCGCCCGCTCTCGGTCGTGGTCGAATGCGACACCGGCCGCAAGCGCGCCGGCGTCGAGACGCCGGCGGAGGCGATTGCGCTGGCGCGCGAGATCGCGGCGTCCAAGGGGCTGCACTTCGCCGGCTTCATGCTTTATCCGACCGAGACCGGCTGGGGTGACGCGCAGAAGTTTTACGACGAAGCACTGGCCGGCGTGCGCGCCCATGGGTTGGAGGCCACCATCGTCTCGACCGGCGGCACGCCGAACCTCAAGTATATCGGCAAGCTCAAGGGCGGCACCGAGCATCGTTTCGGCACCTATATCTACAACGACCGCATGCAGGTCGCGGCCGGCTCCGCCACCTGGGACGACTGCGCGCTGCACATCTATTCCACTGTCGTCAGCCGCGCCGCACCCGAACGCGGCATTCTGGACGCCGGCTCGAAGACGCTGACGACGGACACCGGCGGGCTCGACGGCCACGGCCTGATCCTGGAGCACCCCGAAGCCAAGATCGCGCGCTTCGCCGAGGAGCACGGCTTCCTCGACCTCTCCCGCAGTAACACCCGCCCGAATGTCGGCGACGTCGTGCGCATCGTGCCCAATCACGTCTGCGTCGTCGTCAACATGATGGACGAGGTGGTGATGGTGCGCGGCGAGGAGATCATCGGCACGCTGCCGGTGGCGGCACGGGGAAAGCTGAGGTAAGGGCGCGCTGCGGAGGCATCGAAGGGCGACGGCGTTCTAAGACCGCTTGAGCCACTGCAACACACCCCTGCCCGCCGCGGCTCCTGTCGCGAACGACGCCTGCAGCAGATAGCCGCCGGTCGGGGCCTCCCAGTCCAGCATCTCGCCGGCTGCGAACACGGCGGGCAGCTTGCGGAGCATGAAGTCGGAATCGAGTTCGTCGAGTGCAATCCCGCCTGCGGTCGAGATAGCGCGATCGATCGCGGCGACGCCGGTGAGCTGAATCGGAATTGCGTTCACCAGATGGGCGAGTTCCGCGGGCGACAGCGATGCCAGCGACCGGCCGGATGCAATGGCCGCTTCTTGCATCAGACCGATGCCGACCGGGGACAGTTGCGCCGCCTTGCGCAGGAAGTTCGCCAGCGATTGCTTGCCGCGCGTGCCCGACAGACGCGTGGTCAGCGCGGCCACATCGAGGTCGGGCCGGAGTGCAATCGTCAGTGTCGCCCGTCCGAGACCCAGCACCGCCTCGCGCAGCTCTGCCGACAGCGCATAGATCGCACCGCCTTCGATACCGCTGCGCGTGATCATCGCTTC
>NZ_JBFULT010000404.1:0-7002 GCF_054049755.1 Bradyrhizobium sp. P5_C11_2 | reverse complement strand
CCTTCCGGCGCTGTTCCTGGCCAAAGGCTCTGTCCTCTCGTATGGAGAATCCCAGCAGCGTGATCTTGCTGTGGGGTGTTTCGAGGAGGCAATGACGCTGGCAGCGCAACAATCGGCGCTTTCGTTCGAACTGCGCGCAGGATTGGAGATTGCGCGGATTTGGGTCGATCGGGGTCAGATCCGACGGGCACATGAGCTCATCGGAGCCATCTACGGCCGGTTTACCGAGGGCTTCGAAACGCCGGATCTCGTGTTGGCGAGGCAAATCCTCGAGCAGACGAGGGTTCGTGCGCGGCAAGCCGGTTGAAGGGCGCGAAGCTTCACTGCGTGGTGACGATGCCCAGGGTCTGTGCGCGCGATACGGCCTGTGCGCGCTTTTCCACCCCCAGCTTGGTGAAAACGCTCTTGAGGTGCGACTTCACGGTCTCAGGACCGATGTCGAGGCTTCGGGCGATTTCCTTGTTCGACAATCCATCCGCGATCAGCGCGAGAATGTCAGTCTCGCGCCGGCTCAATGCGCCGAGAATCCGCGCGCTCGAGCTCGGCGCCGAACGATCCTGTCGTGCTCGCTGCAGACCCGCCGCAAGCCGGTCGACGTAGGGGATCAGATCCGCTTTGAGGTTTCCTCCCTCCCGGGTCGCCCGGAGAAGATCGGAAATAACCGGCCCCTCGTCCAGGACGGTCTGATAGAGACCGGCCGCCGCACACGCGGCGAGCACACGGCGGAAGCGGCTCACCGCCTCCGGGGCCTTGCCCGCACTGAGCTGAACCGCCGACTGGCGAATCGCAATGCAGATCAGGAACTGTCGGTGCTCCATTGCTTCGGCTTCGTGCTGCAATTGTTGCAGGATTGAACTGGCCTCGTCCGGGCGAGCTTGCTGGCCCAGCAAATGAGCGCGGGCCAATCTGTGGTACCACCCAATCTCCGACCGGGCGCCAGGCCTCGGTGCGGGGTATTTCCGTGCAAGGCGTTCCAGGCGATCGACGCATGCGCCGGCTTCATCCAGCCGGCCATCGTTCAGGTAAAGCCGCGCCTGCTCCGCGATCACGCCGGCCGAGAGCCTCCCCCAATCCCGCGCGACGCCCAGATTTTCAGCTCGCTCCAAAAGAGTGCGGGCCCGCTCGAAGTTCATCCGCGCGGCGGCGACCCGGGAGATCACGAAATACGTGCTCCACACGCAGTCGAGCATTGTCGCCGAGTTGATCAGCGGGACGCGATCGATGACCCAGGCTTCCGCCTCATCGAGCAGGCCTTGCTCGTACTTCATTCGCGCGATCAGACTCGCCGGCAAGGACGCCGCAATCGAATTCGGCCCGACATCCTGCTCGGCGATCCGAAAGCCCTCGCGGTAGTGCTCATCGGCCGCCGCGAGACGTATCTGCCGCTCTTCTGCAAGTCCGTTCAGACAGTGTCGATACACCGAGGCAAATACGTTCCTGCGGTCCTCCTCGACCGAATAGGGTATCCATGGCGTCGCATGGAATTGCTTGAGGTTGCCCGTCTTCATATGGCTGAAGCGAACGACGTTTGAAGCAACGTTCGCGGTCCAGGGATCGGATGAATGGTTTACGCAATCCTGTGCCAGGGGCAGCGCGCCTTCGCTGTCATCCTTCAGCGCGATGGCAACGGAGCGGATCGCCTGGCATTCGCACAGCAGGTTGCCATCCGGCACAGGCGTTGCAGCGATATCGCCTTCGATGTCGGTTGCAAGCTTCAGGGCCTCGTCAAAACGAAGCGCGAGCGCCAATCCCCAGGCGATCGCCAACCGGACCTCGCACTGACCCCGCATGAGTTCGTCGGGAAATTGACGCTGCCATTCCAGCAATGTGAAGAGATCTCCCCTCTTGATCAAAGCCATCGCGCAATTGTTGATCCAGCCGATCGCACGGTCAGGAGCGCCGGCTGCAATCGCGTGCTGGACCGCCTCAGTCCATAATTCGTGGGAAGCATACCAAAGGGCCGCACGTCCGTGCAGTTCAGGAACTTCAATGCCGCGGTCCGCCTCCAGCCGCTGTCTCAGATACTCGGCAAGCAGCGTGTGATAGCGAAACCAGACTCCATCATTGTCGAGCGGCGTGAGCAGCATTTGGCGCTGGGCAAGCGATGCCAGGATTGTGCGGCTCGCACTCAAGCCTGTTACGGCCTCGCAGACAGGGCCGGAGAGCCGATCAAGAACGGCCGTTCGCAGCATGAAGTCGACCAGTTCGACCGGAAGCCCATCCAGCATCTCCGTCAGGTAGGCGGCGATTGGACGCTGCGAACCCGAGAGATTGTGGACATACTCCCTCAGGCCGGATCCGGACTGCGAAGGCATGGATGAGATGATTCGCAGCGCGGCGGGCCACCCTTCGGTCTYGCGCTGCAACAGTTGGACGTCGGGGAATTCCAGAACCCCGGGCTTGGTGCTGTCCAGAAACGCCTGTGTCTCCTGCATGTCGAACCGCAGGGCTTCGGCATCAATCTCGATCAGCTGGTTCTGGGCTCGCAAGGTCGCGAGCGGCAGGGGAGGTTCGGTGCGCGTCGTCAGCACCACATGACAGTGGGACGGTGCGTGCCTCAGAAAATACGCGACGGTCTGATGGATGCGGGAAGCGCTGACCCAGTGATAGTCCTCGAGAAACAGATAAACATCCTCCTCGACCTCGGCCAGATCGTTGATCAGGCTCGACAGGATCGCTGTCGGGTCGATCAAATTGTTCTCGAGGATCAGGCCAATCGCGCCGGTGCCGACGTCCGGACAGGCCTGGTGCAGGGCCTGAGCAACGTAGAACAGAAACCGCGTGGCCTCGTCGTCGTCTGAATCGATGGTTAGCCACCCAACGGCATTGCCACCCTGCTCGAGGGTCTCGGCCCAGGTGGCTGCCAGTGAGCTCTTGCCGAAGCCCGCCGGCGCCTTGATGACGCCAAGTCGCTTGGCCGGGAGTTCGGACAAGATGGCGAGGAGCCGGGGACGTGTGACCAGACCGCCGAACCGTGCCGGCAAGATTTTGGTCGCGAGGAATGGCAGCTGTCCTCCGCCAGGCAAGGTGCCCGTTCCATGTATCGGATGGCTGGAGCGCGGTTGGATCAAGGACTCCCCCTATCCACGTCGGTCTTCCCCCCATTCGGGGGATGCAAACAATGGTGAAAGTGTACGATCTCTGTTAGCGAGAGGGAAGCGCCGGGCATCGTCGGTTATATGCAGCTCGCATGCCGGTCGCCGCGTGCTGATCCCTTCAGATCCGCGCGTGGCGCCGAGAGCAAGCTGATGTCTGTCAAGAACGCACGCTTGGGTTTTGCGCGGTTCATTGAACATCCTGGAAAAGCATCCTGCGCCCGTGCCAACAGCCATGGCTGATGATGAGCTTCGTGGAAATCTGCGGTTTGGCCCCTTCGAGCTTTCGAGCAGGGAGAGGGCGCTCCGGCGCGACGGCGTGGTGCTGCCCCTCGGCAGCAGGGCCCTCGAGATTCTGATCTACCTTGCCGAGCGTCCGGGTGAGGTGATCGCAAAGCAGGAGTTGATCGATCACGTCTGGCCGGACGTGACCGTCGAGGAGGGGAGCATCCGGGTCCAGGTGGCCGCGATCCGCAAGGCGCTTGGTGACGGCCAATTCGGCAACCGCTACATCGCAAACGTCAAGGGACGGGGCTACTCGTTCGTCGGCACAGTGGTCGCCCTCGGAGGCGTCACGGAAAGCAGGAACGCCAAGTCCCGGCATCAACGCAGGCTTCCGGTGCGACCGATCACGATGATCGGGCGTGAGACGTTCGTCAGGGAGGTCAGCGACAAGCTTCGAGATGACCGGTTCATAACACTGCTCGGCCCCGGCGGCATCGGCAAGACGACCATCGCCCTGGCCGTCGGCCGCGCCGTCGCCGCGGGGTTTGGCGGCGAGATCTATTTTGTCGATCTGGAAAGCCTCACCGATCCGAACCATGTGGCCGCGGCCGTCGCGACCTCTTTGGGGCTTGCGCTCAAATCGAAAGATCCCGGCCTGGAGCTGGTCGACCTCATTCGGTCGCGGAAACTTCTCGTCATACTCGATAGCTGCGAGCATGTGATCGAGGCAGTCGCCGCGCTTGCCGAGCAACTCTTCCAGCAAACGAAAGAGATCCATGTTCTGACCACGAGTCGGGAATTGTTGAAGGTCGAGGGTGAGCATTGCTGCCGGGTTCTTCCCCTTGATTTCCCGCCGGACGGCTCGGAGCAGACGGCGGATGCGGTGCTGCGATATCCGGCGGTGCAGTTGTTCGTACGGCGTGTGGCCACGAGAGCAGGTAGCGTCGTTCTCACCGACAGGGAGGCCCCATTCCTCGCGGAAATGTGCCGAAAGCTGGATGGGATTCCGTTGGCAATCGAGTTGGCCGCGGGGCAGGCGGCCGCCCTTGGCGTCAAGAACACGGTTGACCTCCTGGTGTCCCGGCTGGAATTGCTGAAACTGAGTCATCGGACGGCAGTTGCCAGACATCGGACGCTCAAGGCGACAATGGACTGGAGTTACGACCTGCTGTCCGACGCAGAGAGGATCGTGTTTCGACGCATCGCTCCTTTCGTCGGCCATTTCACCCTGGACGGCGCGCGGTCCGTGGCGGGTGAACCCGGCGTGGGGGCCGAGGAAATCTTCGACGCGGTCGCAGGCCTGGTTGAGAAATCCTTGATAGCAACCCGGATCGATGCAGCGCAGGCACAGTATCGGCTGCCGAACACGACCCGGGCCTACGCGCTCGCAAAACTGGAGGAGCATGCCGAAGTCGACATGGTCTTCCGCCGGCACGCAGAATACCTCGCCGAACACCTCGAATCGCTGAAGGAGGCTCTGTCGGCTCTGCCGGGCGCTGAAAGAGTTGCTGCCTATTCCGACCAATTGAGTAACGTCCGTGCGGCACTCGAATGGAGCTTTGGACCGCACGGCGATGCCGAGACGGCCACCAGACTGGCCGCCGAGTCCACGCAGGTGTTTCTGGAACTGTCGCTGCTGATCGAATGCCAGGCATGGGCAGAACGCGCGATGGCAAATCTGGGAAATCCGCATCGGGACGCCCGCCGTGCGATGGAAATCTCTGCATCGATACCGTTGGCCATGATGCATACGGAAGGTAACGATCAGCGCGTCCGGACCGCTTTTGCGAGCGCGCTGGAGATTGCGATCGAGCAGGGGGATCTCGCCTACGAGCTGAGGATTCTAAGCGGACTTTTCATGTATTCGCACTGGGTCATGGACATTCGGGGTGCGACCGACATCGCCGTCCGGAGCAAGAAACTGGCGTTGAGGACAGGGGATCAYGGCGACATGGCGCTGGCGGAAGCAATGCTGGCGGCCTCCGAACATCTGTTGGGAAATCACCTCGCCACCCAACTGCATTGCGAAGCGGGCCTCCGGCACCTGGCGTCCGGACCACGCTCCCGAACGGAACGATATCTCTTTCACTATACGAGTTTCCTGCTCGTCGGCATGGCACGTTCTCTCCTGTACAGGGGCTTGCTCGACCAAGCGGTCGACTATGCAAGGCGCGCCAGAGAGGAAGGCAAGAGGTCGGGCCACCCCGCTACGTTTTGTCGATCCCTGGCGCTGGTCCTTCCGGTGTTTCTGACCATGGCGGACCTGAGACGATCGGACCAGTACATCGGTGAACTGAGTGAGCTCTCCGTCGCGCATTCCCTGATGCCGTATCGCGCCATAGCGACAGGCCTGAAGGGTCAATGGTTGCTGCTTCAAGACAATCGCATCGAAGCGATCCAATTGCTGAAGCGAGCCCTGGAAGAGCTTCACGTCCAGCGTCACGAGATGCTGAATATGGATTTCACCTGCGATCTTGCCGTCGCTCTCGTAGACGTCGGTGAGCATGAGCAAGCGCTGACCCTCACGGTGAATGCAATCGAGCAACAGCAGCGCGCCGGCAAGTTGTTGCACATGCCCGCCCTGTTCAGGATGAAAGGGCTCATCCTGGCGTCTCGATCTGCGGAGGATCATTTCGACGCCGAGGAAAGTCTGCTGTCGGCAATCGACTGGGCCAAACGCCAGTCCGCCACCCTGTTCGAATTGACGGCCGCGACGGACCTTGCCGCGCTGCTGCTGAAACAGCATCGCTCGCCGGAAGCTTACGAATATCTCAGCGCGAGTCTGGATCGAATGCCGGCCGGAATTTTGTTCCCTGCTCGCAGGCGCGCCGTGCAAATGCTCGGCCAACTCCAATCCGGAACCGAGGACGTCGGCTGAAAGCTGCGCTATCCGAGACCGCGCGTCGTCTGCGCAGCCGGGTTCAAGTCATCGCATTCCGATCCAAGCCCCGACATTCCAGTTGGGTGCAGGCTGTAGCGGGAACGGTACAGTCAGGGTTGAATGTCATGGGCAAGCTGGTCGCGGATATCATCGTTGAAACCCTGCAAAGTGCAGGCGTCAAGCATTGCTATGGCATCGTCGGCGACACCCTCAATCTGATCGCGCGCTCACTTGAAAAGTGCGAGATCGAGTGGATATCGATGCGGCACGAGGAGGCGGGGGCGTTCGCCGCGCAGGCGGAGGCGCAGGTCGCCGACCGCCTGACCGCGGTCGCCGGAAGCTGCGGTCCCGGGAGCCTGCATTTCATCAACGGCATCTTCGAGGCCAATCGCAACCGCGCGCCCGTCATCCTGATCGCAAGTCAGATCATTCGCGACGAAATGGGCTTCGACTTCATCCAGGAAGTCGACTTCAAGCAGGTCTACAGGGACTGCAGCGTCTTCTGCGACATGATCCATACCCCGGAACAGGCGCGCCGGAAGACCGTGATCGCCTGCCAAACGGCCCTGGCCAAACGTGGTGTTGCCGTTCTGATCGTGCCGGCGGATATCTCCGCCTCGACCGTGGATGACAACATTCCCTATGCGGTGCACGTCGCCAAGCCTGTCACGCGACCGAACGATGCGGATCTCAGTGAGATCGCAGACATCCTCAACACTAGCGAAAACGTCGTTCTGTACGGCGGCTCGGGCTGCCAGGGGGCACATCGGGAGATCCTCGCGGTCGCCAACAGGCTGAAGG
>NZ_JBFULT010000403.1:0-7026 GCF_054049755.1 Bradyrhizobium sp. P5_C11_2 | reverse complement strand
CTTCAGGGATGAGGCCTTCAACGGCCAGGTGCTCTATACGCGCTCGGCTAATAATGGGAAGAGCTTTGCGGAGCTGAAGCCCATCACCGCCAACAATGAGAGCCAGCGGTTTGAGGCGCTGGCGCTCGATCAGGACGGAACGGTGTTCGCGGCTTGGCTCGACAAGCGCAATCGTGTTCCTGCGAAGGAGGCGGGACGGAAGTACGAGGGAGCAGGGCTGTTCTTCGCCTCGTCGCGCGATGGCGGCGCCACCTACGCCGAGGCCAGTCTCGCGCGTGACAACACCTGCGAATGCTGCCGATTGGGGCTGACATTCGCGGCGCCGGGGCGGCCGGCCGTGATCTTCAGAAACATTTTTGACGGCGGCGTGCGCGATCACGCGGTCATGACCTTCACCGACGTCTCGACGCCGGCCGAAATCCATCGGGTCAGCGATGACGACTGGCAGATCAACGCCTGCCCGCATCACGGGCCGAGCCTGACGGTTGCGCCGAACGGGACCTATCACGTCGCCTGGTACACGAACGGGAAGGCGCGGAAGGGACTGTTCTACGCCCACTCGCGCGACGAAGGTCGCACCTTCTCTGCGCCCATGGCGCTGGGGCAGCCGGGCCGCAATCCGACGCGTCCTTACGTGCTCGCAGGCGCGGCGGGAACGGTGATGGTCTGGAAGGAGTTCGACGGCGAGAAGACCTCGGTCCAGATGACGATCTCCCGCGACGATGGCGAGACGTGGTCGCCGACGAAGACGATATCGAGCACGACCGACACATCCGATCATCCCATGCTCGTTTCCGATGGCCGACGGGTCTATTTGTCATGGATGACGAAGGCGGATGGCTATCGGCTCACAGCAATCGAGGACCAGCCATGAGACATCGATTTGCAGGCATTCTGGGTCTGGGTATCCTGATCGCGTCAGCGGCTACGCTGGGAGCAGCGTCGCCGGCCCTGAAACCGTTCGAGCGCGGCACCTGGCAAGGCGTTCTCAAGGGGCATGCGGGCCGCCCAACGCTCGTGCATTTCTGGGGCGTGACCTGCGGACCCTGCAAGGTTGAGCTGCCATTGCTGGGGCAGTTTGCGAAGGACCATCCCGGGATCGACGTGGTCACGATCAGCGCCGATCTCGTGCCGAACCTGCCGGCAGCAACGCAATCGATGCTCGACAAGGCGGGGCTGTCGTCGACCGAGAACTTCATCTTCAGCGACGGTTTTGTCGAGCGTTTGCGATTCKAGATCGATCCTGCCTGGCAGGGCGACATTCCAAGGACGATGCTCATCTCGCGGGACGGGACCATCACGACGATCGAAGGCTCGGCCGAGATAGCCGATCTCGAAAAATGGTCGGGCCAACAGCTCGCCACACACTGAAATTCAATCTGCAAACGGGAATACCGATATGAAGACCATGTTGAAAGATGTGCTGCTCGCAGCGTTCGCTCTCGCGCTCTGCGCAGCACCAGCGGTGGCCGAGGACGTCAAGGCCGGCGATCTCGTCATCTCGCAGGCGTGGAGCCGGGCAACGCCGGGCGGCGCCAAGGTCGCCGGCGGTTATCTGACCATCGAGAACAAGGGGACGGCGGCCGACAGGCTGGTCAGCGTTTCCGCCGAGATCGCGGGGAAGGCCGAGGTTCACGAGATGGCGATGGACAACGGTGTGATGAAGATGCGTGCGCTCGACAAGGGGCTTGCGATCGATCCCGGCAAGACGGTGAAGCTCGCACCCGGCGGCAATCATTTGATGCTTCAGGAACTGAAAGGTCCGTTCAAGCAGGGCGACAAGGTGCCGGTGACGCTGGAGTTCGAGAAGGCCGGCAAGGTCGCCGTCTCCCTCGACGTCCAGGGCGTCGGTGCGCAGGCGCCCGGCGACGCCGGACACATGATGAAGAAAATGCCGGATCATTCGGGAATGAAGATGTGATGAAGCGGATCAAGTCTCACATGACCTCGCCTCGAATCCTCGCCGGCCTTGCGCTCGCAGTGGTCGCCTTGCTGTCGGTTGCCGTCACACCGCTTGCGGCGGCGACCGACGACGACAGCTTCTTCACCCATCTGCACACCGAGAAGGCGATGGCCAACGTCACGGTCTCGCCGGGCCGCGCCGGCCCGGTGGAGATCGCCATCCAGCTGGAAACGACGGACGAGACGCCGCTCTCGGCCAAGGCCGTGTCGGTGACGCTCGTGGATACGCAGACCGGCAGGAAGCTGGCGCCGGTCGAGGCCTCGCGCGACGGCGAGGACAGCTGGCATGTGAAGGTCGCGCAATTAACGCCTGGACGCTGGATGCTAGGTCTCGGAATTTCGATCTCCGAGGCCGATCATGTCAGCGTGGAATCGCCGATCCTGATCAAATGATGATGTCGAAGGGGCCGAACATGTCGAAGAGATCCTGCCTGATCCTGATCGCGGCGCTCGCCGCATCGCCGGCCGCGGCGCATATCACGCTTGAGACCAAACAGGCGACAGTCGGATCGTACTACAAGGCCGTCTTCGCCGTGCCGCACGGCTGCGCGGGTTCGCCCACGGTGAAGATCAGGGTGCAGATTCCGGAAGGCGTGATCGCGGTGAAGCCGATGCCGAAGGCGGGCTGGAGCGTCGATGTCGTCGAAGGCAAATATGCCAATGAGTACGATTATCACGGCAACAAGCTCTCTTCCGGCGTCAAGGAGGTGGCCTGGTCCGGCGGCAAGCTGCCGGATCACAATTACGACGAGTTCGTCATCAGCAGCTTCCTCACCGGCGGCCTGAAGCCGAACACGACGCTGTATTTCCCCGTCGTCCAGGAGTGCGAGACCGGCGTCAGCCGGTGGATCGAAATCCCGGTGGAAGGGGCAGGGCATTCGCACGAGGGCAAGTCCGAGGGCAAGTCGCCGGCACCGGGCGTGAAGCTCCTGCCAAAGCCCTGATGCGCCTTCTCGCCGCGCTCGCGACACTCCTCTGCGTTGTCGGCTTCACGACCGGCGCGTCGGCGCACGCCGCGCTCGTCGCAGTCGAGCCGGCGAGCGGCAGCATGCTTGCGAGCGCGCCGAAGGCGGTGGAGCTGCGCTTCAACGAGGCGGTGACGCCGGGCGCAATCCAGTTGATCGACGGCGCGGGCAGGGCGCGGGACGATGCGCGCGTCAGCGCGTCGGGCGAGACCATCTCGGTCGTGATGCCGCCGGATCTGCCGCAGGGCACGGCGGTCGTCAGCTATCGCGTGATCTCGCAGGACGGGCATCCCGTCGCGGGATCGGTGATCTTCTCGATCGGCACGCCGACGGGGACGCAACCTCCTGCCAATGCGGATCGCGGGTTGAACGTGCTGATCTGGCTGGCGCGGGTTGGTCTTTATCTCGGGCTGTTCGTCGGTGTCGGCGGCGTGTTCTTTGCGCGCTGGATTGCGTGGTCGACGACGGGCATGACCGTGCCGCGTGTAGCGCTCGCCATCGGCATTCCGAGCGCCGCTGTCTCTCTCGGGGTGTTGGGCCTCGATCTTCTCGGGCTGCCGCCAGTTGCACTCGCGACGGCCGCCCCCTGGAAGGTCGCGTTCGCGACCAGCGCCGGCCCCGCGCTGCTGGTTGCGATTGCTGCGATGCTGCTCGGGTTGATGGCGCTGCGCAGCGCATGGTATGCGCGCGCCCTTGCGATCATCGCGCTCGTCGGCGTCGGTCTGTCGCTTGCCATGACCGGGCACGCTGCAACGGCCCCGCCGGAGGCGTTGACCCGGCCGGCGATCTTTCTCCACGGCCTCGGCGTCACCATCTGGATCGGTGCTCTCGCGCCGCTGGTCGCGCTGGTGTCGAGGCCGACGATCGCGGCGCTTCCCGTCGTGAACCGCTTTTCCCGCATCGCTGCGCTGGCGGTCGGCGTGCTGGCCTTGACCGGCCTCGCACTCGCGACCGTTCAGCTCGAAAAGCCGGTCGCGCTGGTCGAGACCCGCTACGGACTGATCCTCTCGATCAAACTTGTATTGGTCACAGGATTGCTGGCGCTTGCCGCGCTCAATCGGTTCAGGCTGACACCGGCGCTGGCCCGGGACGAGAAGGGGACGCCCGCGCTCAAGCGCTCGATCCTGCTGGAAGGTGCGATTGCGCTGGTCATCCTTGCCGTCGTCGCCGGCTGGCGTTTCACGCCGCCGCCGCGGACCATCGTTCCCGAGACGCCTTTGGCGATCCACATCCATTCCGACAAGGCGATGTTCCAGGTTCTGGTGTCTCCTGGGAAAGCCGGCGTCGACGATTTCGTGCTCCAGCTCATGACCGGCGAGGCGACGCCGCTGATCGCGAAGGAGGTCACGCTGACCCTGAGCCTGCCGGAGCGCGGCATCGAGCCGATGGAGCGGGGCGCCTCGCTCGGGCCKGACGGCTACTGGCACGTGCGGAAGGTCGAGCTTCCTTTTGCGGGGCGGTGGCATGTGCGGATCGACGCGCTGGTGACCGATTTCGAGAAGGTCACGCTGGAGGACGAACTCGATGTGGGGCTGCCTTAAGGCGCGCCGGTGCGGTTCACGTTGAACGTGAAGGCAGCGGAAAAATGACAGGAATTCCGCCGCCTTAGCGGCTTTTCCTCATTCCCGGTCTTGTGTTTTCGCTCCCAATCCGCTTTCACTGCAGGCGATCACTGATTCCCAGAGTGTTGCCATGCGGTTGTCGCGGTTCTTTCTGCCCATCCTGAAGGAAAATCCGAAAGAGGCGGAGATCGTCTCGCATCGGCTGATGCTGCGCGCCGGCATGATCCGGCAGGAGGCGGCCGGCATCTATGCCTGGCTGCCGCTCGGCTTCCGCGTCTTGAAGAAGATCGAGCAGATCGTGCGCGAGGAGCAGGACCGCTCCGGCGCGCTGGAACTGTTGATGCCGACGCTCCAGCTCGCCGACCTCTGGCGCGAAAGCGGCCGCTACGACGCCTACGGCCCGGAGATGCTGCGTATCGCCGACCGCCACAAGCGCGAGCTCCTGTACGGGCCGACCAACGAGGAAATGATCACCGAGATCTTCCGCGCCTATGTGAAGTCCTACAAGAGCCTGCCGCTCAATCTCTATCACATTCAATGGAAATTCCGTGACGAGCAGCGTCCGCGCTTCGGCGTGATGCGCGGCCGCGAATTCCTGATGAAGGACGCCTATTCGTTCGATCTCAACGAAGCGGCCGCGCGCGTTGCCTACAACAAGATGTTCGTCGCGTACCTGCGCACCTTCGCGCGGATGGGGCTGAAGGCGATCCCGATGCGGGCCGAGACCGGGCCGATCGGCGGTGACCTCAGCCACGAATTCATCGTGCTCGCCGAGACCGGCGAATCCGGCGTCTTCATCAATCGCGACGTGCTGGACCTGCCGGTGCCGGGCGAGGATGTCGACTATGACGGCGATCTGACCCCGATCATCAAGCAGTGGACGTCGGTCTATGCCGCCACCGAGGACGTTCACGACGCCGCGCGCTTCGCGCAGGAAGTGCCCGAAGACAAGCGGCTGAACACCCGCGGTATCGAGGTTGGCCAGATCTTCTATTTCGGCACCAGATATTCCGAGGCGATGAAGGCGCTGGTGGCCGGCCCCGACGGCGTCGACGTGCCGATCCATGGCGGCTCCTACGGTGTCGGCGTCTCGCGCCTGCTCGGCGCCATCATCGAAGCCTGTCACGACGATGCCGGCATCAAATGGCCGGAGGCGGTGGCGCCGTTCCGCGCGGTGGTGCTGAACCTCAAGCAGGGCGATGCCGCGGTCGATGCGGCCTGCGAGAAGCTCTATGCCGAGCTCGGCGCCAAGGGCGTCGACGTGCTCTATGACGACACCGACCAGCGGGCCGGCGCCAAATTCGCCGCCGCCGACCTGATCGGCATCCCCTGGCAGATTATGATCGGGCCGAAGGGCCTCGCCGACGGCAAGGTCGAGCTCAAGCGGCGCAGCGACGGCTCGCGCGAGACGATGTCGCCTGCGGATGCGGTCGCCCGCCTGCTCGGCTGAATATTGTTCATCGCGCGATGTCGAGGCCGCCAATCCGGCCACAATTGACCCCGAATCATGGGATTATCGAGCGATGGATGAAACCATGACCGAGACCGTGCAGACCGCGCCTTTTGCGCCCTTCGAGTGGATGCTGTCGGCGCGCTATTTGCGGGCGCGCCGCAAGGAGGGATTCATCTCGGTCATCGCCGGGTTCTCCTTTCTCGGCATCATGCTGGGCGTGGCCACGCTGATCATCGTGATGGCCGTGATGAACGGTTTCCGCAAAGAGCTGCTCGACAAGATTTTGGGCCTCAACGGCCATATCCTGGTTCAGCCGCTGGAGTCGCCCCTGACCGACTGGAAGGACGTCGCCGAGCGCATCAGCCAGGTCCAGGGCATCCGCCTTGCCGCGCCCGTGGTCGACGGCCAGGCGCTGGCGTCCTCGCCCTGGAATGCCTCGGGCGTGCTGGTTCGGGGCATCCGGGCCGATGACCTCAACAACCTCACCTCGATCGCCAAGAACATCAAGCAGGGCTCGCTCGACGGGTTTGACGACGGGCAGGGCGTGGCGATCGGTCGGCGCCTGGCCGATCAGTTGTCGTTGCACGCCGGCGACAGCATCACGCTGGTGGCGCCCAAGGGCGCGGTGACGCCGATGGGCACGACGCCGCGCATAAAACCCTACAAGATCGTCGCGGTGTTCGAGATCGGCATGTCCGAGTATGATCTCGGCTTCGTCTTCATGCCGCTCGCGGAAGCCCAGGCCTATTTCAACCGCAGCAGCGACGTCACCTCGATCGAGGTGTTCACCACCAATCCCGACAAGATCGACGCCTTCCGCAAGGCGGTGACGGAGGCCGCGGGCCGCCCGGTGTTCCTGGTCGATTGGCGGCAGCGCAACTCGACCTTCTTCAACGCGCTCCAGGTCGAGCGCAACGTGATGTTCCTGATCCTGACCATGATCGTGCTGGTCGCCGCCCTCAACATCGTCTCCGGCCTGATCATGCTGGTGAAGGACAAGGGCAGCGACATCGCGATCCTGCGCACGATGGGCGCCTCGCAGGGCTCGATCATGCGGATCTTCCTGATCACGGGTGCTTCGATC
>NZ_JBFULT010000402.1:0-7043 GCF_054049755.1 Bradyrhizobium sp. P5_C11_2 | reverse complement strand
GACCAAAATAGACGACAGCGATCACCGATGCCCGAAGATCGCCGACCCCACGCGCACATGCGTGGCGCCGAGCATGATGGCGGTGGCGAAATCGGCGCTCATGCCCATCGAGAGATTCTTCAATCCGTTGCGCGCGGCGATCTTGGCGGTCAGCGCGAAATGCGCGGCCGGCGGCTCGTCGACCGGCGGGATGCACATCAACCCGGTGATGGTCAGCCCATAGCTGTCACGGCAGCGCGCGAGGAACGCGTCGGCCTCGCCGGGCGCGATGCCGGCCTTCTGCGGCTCCTCGCCGGTGTTGATCTGGACGAAGAGCTCGGGATGCTTTTTCTGGGATTCGATTTCCTTGGCTAACGCCTGGCAAATGCTCGGGCGGTCAACCGAATGGATGGCATCGAACAGCGCGACCGCCTCTTTCGCCTTGTTGGATTGCAGCGGCCCGATCAGATGCAGTGCGATATCGGGGTAGGCGGAAGTTAACGACGGCCACTTGCCCTTGGCCTCCTGGACGCGATTCTCGCCGAATACGCGCTGTCCGGCGACGATAACCGGCGTAATTGCATCCGCGGCGAAGGTCTTGGACACCGCGATCAGCGTTACGGAGGTGCGATCGCGCCGCGCCTCCTTGCAGGCACGCGCGATTTCCGCCTCGACGGCGGCGAGCCCGTTTGGTGAATGCCCGGTTAGCGGCGCGGCGTTGGCTTCGGTCATGATGTCGGTCAGCACTGCTTGTTGCGGAGGTAGGTCCAATTTTACCGAGTTCAAGAAAGAGTTTTTGAACCCTTCGCTTTACCTTGCCCGATGGGGTGGGCAGCGAAGATGGCAAGCGTCAGTTTCAACCGCAAACGAGCAAAACTCAAGCAGGTCCTCGGAATCAGGGCGCGGCTTGCGTTGCTCGCGGTGATTCTGGTGGCCCCCTTGATGCTCGAGCGCATCCGTTCGCTCGAAGACACGCGAACGAAGCAGATTGCGCAGGCCGCGGCCGAATTCACCACCGTCGCAAGGCACAGCGCCGACGCGCAGCGTGAAGTGATCTCGTCGGTCGAGACCATACTGAAATCGGAAGCCTTCATCCGCGCCTCCGTCGGCGGCATCAGCAAGAGCTGCGACGTGCTGCGCGCGAGCCTGCCGTCGAACCTTCCATGGATCCGCACGCTTCTGATCGCCGGTCAGGACGGACGCATCCAGTGTGCCACCAACAACATGTATGTCGGCCTCGACCTCAGTGACCGGCCTTACTTCCAGCAGGCCCAGGAAACCGGCCGCTTCGTGCTGAGCGACTTCATCCTGTCGCGGCCGGTGCCGACGCCGACCGTCATGGCGGTTTATCCGGTGTCCGCGTTCAGCGGCGTAGCTGACGCCGTCGTGCTGGCAACGGTCAATCTCGACTGGATGTCGAAGGTCATGAGCAATCTCGGCGGCCGCGCCGGCATCACCGCCGTGCTGGTCGACAGCGCCGGCACCGTGCTGGCCGCGCCGGCCGACCAGCACAGCGCGATCGGCCGTCCGCTCGACAACATGCCGCTGATGTCGGCGATCGCCGACAGGGCGCTGCGTTCGGACCAGGACGAGGGCTCACTCTCTTTCCTCGCCGCCGACGGCTCCCGCCGCGCGGTCAGCTACATCCGCATCGCCGGCACCAACGCCCGCCTGATCGCCAGCATCGACGAGGACAAGGTGTCCGCGGCGGTCAGCCGCGACATCCGCACCGCCTATCTCCAGCTCGCTTTCGTCGTCATGTTCGTCCTGCTCGGCGCGCTGATCGCCGCCGAGAAGCTCGTGATCAAGCCGATCGAGATGCTCGCGGACATGGCCAAGCGTCTCGGCGAGGGTGATTTGTCGGCCCGCGCGGCGCGCAATCGCCTGCCGTCCGAATTCGTGCCGCTGGCGCGCGCGTTCAATGCGATGGCCGCGCAACTGAGCCAGCGCGAACGCGAGCTGATCGCGAGCAACGATCGGCTGACGGTGATGGCATCGATCGACATGCTGTCGGGGCTCGCCAACCGCCGCGGCTTCCAGAGCCGGCTCGATTTCGAATGGATGCGCGCGCAGCAATATGGCAGCGACCTCGCGCTGCTGATGATCGACGTCGACCACTTCAAGCTCTTCAACGACACCTACGGCCACCTCGAAGGCGATTCCTGCCTGACCCGGCTCGGCGAATCGCTGTCCGGCATCGCCGCCGACACGATGGGCTTTGCGGCACGCTATGGCGGCGAGGAATTCTGCCTGCTGCTGCCGAACACCGACGTGACGCGCGCCGTCGAGATCGGCGAACAGGTGCGCGCGGCGGTGCTGAGGCTTTGCCTGCCGCACATCACCTCCGCCCACATGATCGTCACCGTCTCGATCGGCGTCGCCGCGACAAAGCCCAACGAGACCTTGCGGCCCGGCGACCTGATCGAGGCGGCCGACGCCGCGCTCTACGCCGCCAAACACCGCGGCCGCAACAATGTCGTCGAGCACGGCATCATGGTGATCGATAACGGTGCAGCCGCGATCGCGATGGCGGGCTAGCTGGCCGCCAACGCGTTCACGCGTCGAAAGCATTGGCGATGATGGTGGGATTCCCGGTTCCAGCACCCGCACGATTGGCGCCCACGCGTCAATTGGGCACCAAAATGGACCCATCTCCGCAGTGAACCGGACGGCCGGAGCGCGGGACGGGGGAATCTGTCCCAATCCGGCAACCCATTGACCCGTTACAGGCTTTTATGGCCTAGTCCGCCCTCTTTAAGGCGGCCCGAACTCACGAAAACCCAACGATTCCATGACCTCCGAACGCTATAACGCCCGCGACGCCGAACCGCGCTGGCAGGCTGCCTGGGACGAACAGGCGATCTTCGTCTCCAAGAACGACGATTCGCGGCCGAAATACTACGTGCTCGAGATGTTCCCCTACCCGTCCGGGCGCATCCATATCGGCCATGTCCGGAATTACACGCTCGGCGACGTGCTGGCCCGCTTCATGCGCGCCAAGGGGTTCAACGTGCTGCACCCGATGGGCTGGGACGCCTTCGGCCTGCCGGCCGAGAACGCCGCCATCGAGCGCAAGGTCGCGCCGAAAGCCTGGACCTACGACAACATCGCCGCGATGAAGAAGCAGCTCCGCTCGATCGGGCTGTCGCTGGACTGGAGCCGCGAGATCGCGACCTGCGATCCCTCCTACTACAAGCACCAGCAGAAGATGTTCCTGGACTTCCTCCGCGCCGGCCTCGCCGAGCGCGAGAAGCGCAAGGTCAACTGGGACCCCGTCGACATGACCGTGCTCGCCAACGAGCAGGTGATCGACGGCCGCGGCTGGCGTTCGGGCGCCGTTGTCGAACAGCGGGAAATGAACCAGTGGGTCTTCAAGATCACGAAGTATTCGCAGGAGCTGCTCGCCGCGCTGGACGGGTTGGACCGCTGGCCCGACAAGGTGCGGCTGATGCAGCGCAACTGGATCGGCCGCTCCGAAGGCCTGCTGGTCCGCTTCGCGCTGGACCAGGCCACAACGCCGGCCGGCGAGACCGAGCTGAAGATCTTCACGACGCGCCCCGACACGCTGTTCGGCGCCAAGTTCATGGCGATCTCGGCCGATCATCCGCTGGCACAGGCGGCCGCCGCCAAAAATCCCAAGCTCGCCGAGTTCATCGGCGAGATCAAGAAGATCGGCACCGCGCAGGAAGTCATCGACACCGCGGAGAAGCAGGGTTTCGACACCGGCATCCGCGCGGTCCATCCGTTCGACCCGAGCTGGAAGCTGCCGGTCTATGTCGCCAACTTCGTGCTGATGGAATACGGCACGGGCGCCATCTTCGGCTGTCCCGCGCATGACCAGCGCGACCTCGACTTCGTCAACAAGTACAGGCTCGGCAACACGCCGGTGGTGTGCCCCGAAGGCCAGGATCCGAAATCGTTCGTCATCACCGACACCGCCTATGACGGTGACGGCCGCATGATCAATTCGCGCTTCCTCGACGGCATGACCATCGAGCAGGCGAAGGATGAGGTCGCGAAACGTCTTGAAAACGAGCTGCGCGGCAATGCRCCCGTTGGCGAGCGGCAGGTGAATTTCCGCCTGCGCGACTGGGGCATTTCGCGGCAGCGCTATTGGGGCTGCCCGATCCCCGTCATCCATTGCCCGAAATGCGATGTCGTGCCGGTGCCGGATGCCGACCTGCCGGTGAAGCTGCCGGACGACGCGACCTTCGACAAGCCGGGCAATGCGCTCGATCATCACCCGACCTGGAAGCACGTCACCTGCCCCAAATGCGGCGGCAAGGCGCAGCGCGAAACCGACACCATGGACACCTTCGTGGATTCGTCCTGGTACTTTGCGCGCTTCACCGATCCCTGGAACGAGAACGCGCCGACGACGCCCGCGGTCGCCAACCGGATGATGCCGGTCGACCAGTATATCGGCGGCGTCGAGCACGCGATCCTGCATCTGCTCTACAGCCGCTTCTTCGTGCGCGCGATGAAGGCGACCGGCCATATCGCCATGGATGAGCCGTTCGCCGGCATGTTCACCCAGGGCATGGTGGTTCACGAGACCTACCAGAAGGCGGACGGCACCTACGTCCAGCCGGTCGAGGTCAAGATCGACACCGGCGGCAATGGCCGCCGCGCCACGTTGCTGGCCACGGGCGAAGACATCCAGATCGGCGCGATCGAGAAGATGTCGAAGTCGAAGAAGAACACGGTCGACCCCGACGACATCATCGAGACCTACGGTGCCGACGTCGCGCGCTGGTTCATGCTGTCGGACTCCCCGCCGGACCGCGACGTGATCTGGAGCGACGAGCGCGTCCAGGGCGCCYCCCGGTTCGTGCAGCGGCTGTGGCGGCTGGTGAACGAGGCGGCGGAACTCGGCAACGGCGCGCCCGCGGCGCGGCCGGCCTCGTTCGGCCCGGATGCGACCGCCTTGCGCAAGGCCGCCCATGGCGCCCTGGACAAGGTCACCACGGGCATCGAGCGGCTGCACTTCAACGTCTGCCTCGCCCACATCCGCGAATTCGCCAATGCCCTGTCCGAGGCCTTGCAGCGCCCCGGCCAGCCTACCCCGGACCTCGCCTGGGCGATCCGCGAAGCCGGCCAGATCCTGGTCCAGCTGTTCTCCCCGATGATGCCGCATCTGGCCGAGGAGTGCTGGCAGGTGTTGGGCCATGGCGGGCTGGTTTCGGAGGCCAATTGGCCGCAAATCGAACGCGATTTGCTGGTTGAAGACAGCGTGACCCTGGTGGTCCAGGTCAACGGCAAGAAGCGGGGTGAGGTCACGGTTGCAACAGCGGCCCAGAATCCGGAAATCGAGGCTGCCGTTTTGGCCCTCGATGCGGTAAAGCTGGCGCTGGACGGCAAGCCCGTCCGCAAGGTGATCATCGTCCCCAAGAGGATCGTGAATGTTGTCGGCTAGGATCCGCATCGCAGCCCGCCTGCTGGCGGTCGCCGCATTGGCGGCGCTGACGGCCGGCTGCTTCCAGCCGATGTATGCCGATCGTGGCGACGGCACCCCTGGCCTGCGCGACAAGCTGATGGGGGTCGAGCTCCCCCCGATCGCCAAGCCCAATGCCTCCCGCGAAGCCCGGGTCGGCGTGGAAGTCCGCAATGCCCTGGCTTTCAAGCTGTACGGCACGGCCACGGGCATGCCGCCGACCCACCGCCTGGAGATCCGCTTCAACTCCGGCCGGTCGTCCCTGATCGTCAGCCAGGCAACGGGACTGCCGACCAGCGAGAATTACGGCATCGACGCCCAGTACAATTTGATCAACCTGGCGACGGGCCAGTCGGTGATGACCGGCACGACGTTCTCGCGGGTGTCCTATGACATGCCCGGCTCCTACCAGCGCTTCTCCCGCAGCCGCGCCATCCGCGATGCGGAGGATCGTGCCGCCAACGAGATCGCCGAGAACATCAATACCCGGCTCGCCGCGTTCTTCACCGCGGGCACCTGATTCAATTCCGTCATTCCGGGGCATGCGAAGCATGAACCCGGAATCTCGATCTCCAATCTCCGGATTCTCAGGTGCGCAATTGCGCACCGTAGTTCGCCTCTGACGAGGCGCCCCGGAATGACGGGTATCAGACAACATGGTCGCGCTGCGCGGAAAAGAGATCGACGCCTTCCTGGCCCGGCCCGATGCGGGGCGACCGATCATCCTGCTCTATGGTCCTGATGCCGGTCTCGTGCGCGAACGCGCCGATGCGCTGATCGCCTCCGCCGTCGACGACCCCAACGATCCCTTCTCGCTGGTGAAGCTCGACGGCGACGAGCTCTCCGCCGAGCCGTCGCGTCTCGTCGACGAAGCCATGACGGTGCCGCTGTTCGGCGGCCGCCGCGCCATCCGCGTGCGGGCCGGCTCGCGCAGCTTTGCCAGCGGTGTCGACACGCTGGCCGAGATGAGCGTGAAGGATTGCCGCATCGTGATCGAGGCCGGCGAGCTGCGCCCGGAATCGCCGCTGCGCAAAGCCTGCGAGCGCGCCAAGGCCGCCGTGGCGATCGGCTGCTACCCCGACACCGAGCGCGATCTGGCGAAGCTGATGGAGGACGAGCTCCGCATCGCGAATTTGCGCATCGCGCAGGACGCCCGCGCCGCGCTGATGTCCTTTCTCGGCGGCGACCGCCAGGCCTCGCGCAACGAGCTGCGCAAGCTCACGCTCTACGCCCACGGCAAGGGCGAGATCACGCTGGACGACGTGATGGCCGTGGTGGCCGATGCCTCCGAGCTGAAGCTCGACCCGATCGTCGACGGCGCTTTCGCCGGCCGGCCCGACATCGTCGAGACCGAATTCGCAAAGGCCATGATCGCCGGCACCTATCCCGGCGTGATCATCTCGGCTGCGCAACGCCAGGCCGCATGGCTGCACAAATCCGCGCTCGCCATCGCCGATGGCACACCCGCCTCCGCCGTGCTCGATGGCGGATTTCCGCGGCTGCATTTTTCACGAAAGCCGGCGGTCGAAACCGCGTTGCGCAATTTCAGCGTGACGCGGCTTGCCGCCATCATCGAGCAGCTCGCGACCGCCGCGCTCGATACCCGCAAGCAATCCACGCTCGCCGCGGC
>NZ_JBFULT010000401.1:0-7045 GCF_054049755.1 Bradyrhizobium sp. P5_C11_2 | reverse complement strand
ACCCAGGAGCTCGCCGCAAATACTGCGTTCTGGCAGCCGATCGTGAAGGCGACGGGGTACAAGATCGAGAATTGAAGCCCTCTCCCTCTCCCCGCTTGCGGGGAGAGGGTCGGGGTGAGGGGGAGTCTCCGCGGGGACGGTGGCAGTTGGACTCGCGGAGAGTCCTCCTCACCCGGATCGCATCTGGCGATGCGATCCGGCCTCTCCCCGCAAGCGGGGAGAGGCGAAGAGCAACTCACATCTTCGCGCGCTGCGCGATGCCGTCCTTGATCGACGCCAGCTCCTTCTCGTCCCAGACGCCGATCAAAATGCCGCCCTTCACCTGGAGCTGGTTGTCGGCATAGGCCGCGATCTTCTCCCGCGACGTGGTGATGTGGTCGTTGGGATGCAGCGCCCAGTCGAACAGCTCTGCCTGCAATCGCGTGATGACAGCAGCGCATTCGGGATCGTCGCCGCGATCCAAAAACTCTTCCGGGTCGGTCTCGAGATCATACAGCATCGGACGGAAGCCGGAGGCGTGGATGTATTTCCAGCGGCCGTCGAACACCATGAACAGGCGGCAGCGCTCGATCGGCTGGTTCAGCTTCAGCCGCACGTCCTGCATGGCGTAGTCGTATTCGGAGAACGCGACCTTGCGCCAATCGCTCGGTGTCGGCCCGCGCAGCAGCGGCAGCAGCGAGCGCCCTTCGAGGATGTGGCCCGGTACCTTGCCACCGAAGTAATCGACGAAGGTCGGCGCGAGATCGATGCCTTCGACCAATGCATCGCTGTGCGTGCCGCGGGTGGCGTCGGCCTGTTTCGATGGATCGATGATGATCAGCGGGATCTTCGCCGACTGCTCGTGGAACAGATCCTTCTCGCCCATCCAGTGATCGCCGAGATAGTCGCCATGATCCGAGGTGAACACGATCATGGTGGTCTCCAGCAGGCCGCGTTCCTCCAGGAACTTCATCAGCACGCCCATCTGGTCGTCGATCTGGGTGATCAGGCCCATATAGGTCGGGATCACCTTCTCCCGGGCATCGTCGCGCGCCATGTTGCGGGAGTAGCGCATGTCCATATAGGCGCCGAACACCGGATGCGGGTTTTGCCGCTCGCGCTCGGAGCGGATCGCCGGAATCATGTCCGCCGTCGAATACATGCTGTCATAGGGTTTTGGCGCGATGTAGGGCCAGTGCGGCTTGATGTAGGACAGATGCAGGCACCACGGCTTGCCGTCGGTCTCGGCCTCGCTGATGAAGTCCATCGCCCGCCGCGTCATGTAGGGCGTCTCGGAATGCTCTTCCGGCACGCGCGCGGCCTTGTCGGCGTGCACCAGCAGCCAGCCGTTCTGCAAGCTGCCGTCGTCGGCCGCGCCGGAATTGGCCCAGTGCTCCCAGGGGTTCGTCGCCTCAAATCCCTGCTGGCGCAGATACTCGTCGTATTTCGGCCGCGGCCGTCCGGTGGGGTGCAGGCCGTCGTCGCGCTCATAGGGCTCGAAACCGCATTCGGCGACATGCACGCCGATCATCGACTCCGGCGGGATGCCGAGCGCCTTCATGCCTTCGAGGTCGGGCGCCATGTGGGTCTTGCCGACCAGCACGTTGCGCACGCCGATGCTCTTGAGGTGATCGCCGAGCGTCGGCTCACCAACGCGGAGCGGCCAGCCGTTCCAGTGCGAACCGTGCGAACGCATGTAGCGTCCGGTGTAGAACGACATCCGCGACGGACCGCAGATCGGCGATTGCACGTACGCCTTGGTGAAGAGCACGCCGCGCTTGGCTAAGGCGTCGATGTTGGGCGTCTTCAGGGTCGGATGGCCGGTGCAGCCGAGATAGTCGTAGCGAAGCTGGTCGCACATGATCCAGAGAACGTTCTTCGCGCGCGCCATGCGTCATCCCTGCCGTTTCTTGATCTTTGGATGCTGCGCTATCGACGGCGCGAAGACAACCTCTCCCGAAGGGATGCGCGACCCGCGGCCGCACATTCCCCGTCGTCCCGGCGAAGGCCGGGACCCATACTCCTCAGAAGAAGTTATGACGCGAGATGGCAATGACCAATCTTCGCCAAATCGGTGGTTATGGGTCCCGGCCTTCGCCGGGACGACGGTGGGGAGAGAGTGCCGTTGCCTCAGTTCACGCCGACCAGGGCTCCGCCTCGGCCGCGCTCTTCGCCTTGGCGGAGACCGGGCTCTCGCCGATCACATCCGCAAGCGCGCGCACCGCTTCCTTGACGCCCTGGCCGGTGGCGCCGGACATCAGCAGCGGCGTCTTCTTGGCGGCGCGCTTCAGCCGGTCCTTCTGCTTCTTCAACTCGTCCGGCTCGACCGCGTCGATCTTGTTCAGCGCGACGATCTCGATCTTGTCGGTGAGCAGGCCGCCATAGGCGTCGAGCTCCGTTCGCACCGTCTTGTAGGCCTTGCCGGCGTGCTCGCAGGTCGCGTCGACGAGATGCAGCAGCACGCGGCAGCGCTCGACATGGCCGAGGAAGCGGTCGCCGAGGCCCGCGCCTTCATGCGCGCCCTCGATGAGACCGGGAATGTCGGCCAGCACGAATTCGCGGCCGTCAGCGTTCACGACGCCGAGCTGGGGATGCAGCGTCGTGAAGGGATAGTCGGCGATCTTCGGCTTGGCCGCGCTGACCTTGCTGAGCAAGGTCGACTTGCCGGCATTGGGCAGGCCGACCAGGCCGGCATCCGCGATCAGCTTCAGCCGCAGCCAGATCCAGCGTTCCTCGCCGGGCTGGCCGGGATTGGCATTGCGCGGCGCGCGGTTGGTCGACGACTTGAAATGCGCGTTGCCGAAGCCGCCATTGCCGCCCTCGGCGAGCACGAATTTTTCGCCGACATTGGTGAAGTCGTGGATCAGCGTCTCGCGGTCTTCGTCGAAGATCTGCGTGCCCACCGGCACCTTCAGCGTGATCGGCTTGCCGTTGGCGCCGTGGCGGTCCGAGCCGGCGCCGTTCTCGCCCTTCTGCGCCTTGAAATGCTGCTGGTAGCGGTAATCGATCAGCGTATTCAGACCGTCGGCGACCTCGATGACGACATTGCCGCCGCGGCCGCCATTGCCGCCGGAGGGACCGCCGAATTCGATGAATTTTTCGCGGCGGAACGCCACGCAGCCGTTCCCGCCGTCGCCGGAGCGGATATAGACCTTTGCTTCGTCAAGGAATTTCATGGGCCATAGGTAGGCCAGGGGCGGGGATGCGGCAACCCGCACTTGTCCGTGAAAAGCAGGAAAATCGGCAAATTTCCGTGCTTGCTTAACCCCAAATCCCGGTCTTGCGCCCGTTTGACGGCCGTCGGTCCGAGGCCCGTCGGGCCGCGCAAACCGTCAGGCCGGCGGCGTATCGCCGGCCGGCCGCAACACGCAGCGCAGCGGATGCTGACGGGCAGCCGCAAGGCTCTGGATTCTCGCGCTAAAGGCCGCGGCCTCGGTTCGGCGAAAGATCCCGCAGGAGCCGCGTTGACGCGCATGGGTGGCAAACACGATCCCGGTGGCGCGGTCGCGGCTCATCTGGAACACGGTTTCAAGAACCGACACCACAAATTCCGCGGGCGTGTAGGGGTCATTCAGCAGGACGATCTCGAGCCAAGGCGCCTCGCCACCATCCGCTTCGACATCGGCCGTGGCGCCCTTGGCGATGCCATGGCTCAAATAAAGCAGGGCGTCGTAGCGGGTGGCGCCCTGTGCCTGGAGGAAGCGCCCAACCGGCTCGGCGAAGAGCTCGACGAGCATATCGGCGCCGGTCACGACCTGCCGTTCGGACAGATGGGCCTCGTTGAAGGCGAGCTGAAGCACATGGCCAAGGCCCGGTGGAGCCGGTGCGCCACGCGAAGGGTTTCCAGCCGTCTCATCCGCCGCGCTTGCGGCCTCGACATCGCTTCGCAGGCGCGCCAAGTCGATGCCGCAAGCCAGCAACACTGGCGACGCGTCTTCATCGTCGATCATGGCGATCAGCAAATCGTCCAGGTTCGGATGCGCGCGGCCGCGCGCCCGGGCGGTCGACGCCGCACGCTGGAGCGAATGCTTGAGCGTCTCGGAGCAGGTCGGGGGCAATGCCATCGCGGGCCATCATTGTACGGTCGGGTCGTGCAGGCTGTTTGTCGGTCCTTTGCCGGCCGCGGTTCACGCCGGGCTCGCGCCTGTCCTGCCCTTCCGCTCGCGCCGCGAGGTGGCGTTAGCCCGGCCTTTTACGGATCAGGAATTTCTGCGTGCCCTCCAGCACCAGCTCCTTGCGCTGGTTGAACACGGTGCTTGTGAGCGTCACCGTGCCGGTCGAACGGCCCGGCACCAGCTCGGTGACCTCGAGTGCCGGATAGATGGTGTCGTTGGCGAACACGGGCTTGAGGAACCGGCTCGATTGCTCGAGGAAGCCGACCAGGGATTCCTCGACCATGAACGGGAACAGGCCCGCGCCGGGCGCGGTGTGGATCAGCGTCTGGAAGCCATGGGCGAGCAGGTCCGGCATGCCGCGGGTGCGGCAATATTCCACGTCGTAATGCACCGGATGGGTGTCGCCGCTCGCGGTCTGGAACGCCGCGAACACCGCCGAGGTCTGGGTGCGGCTCGGCAGCACGAAACGCTCGCCGAGAGCGAAATCCTCAAACCAGCGTTGCTGTGAGATCATGCGGTGCTGGGTCGGATCGAAGTCGGTCATGCGCTGCTCTCCCGTCGGTGCGGTGCCTCATCGCTACCGCGATGCGAAGAGTGCGACAATCCGTTCAATTCGGCGGAAGCGGGCTTGTCTCGGCTGCCTGCGTCATTAAAACGACCGCAAGCGACGCTAGTCGCCTGTTTTCGACGCTCTCTCCGCTCGTCATTGCGAGCGAAGCGAAGCAATCCAGCCTACCTCCGCGGAAACAGTCTGGATTGCTTCGTCGCAAGAGCTCCTCGCAATGACGGGTTTCCACGAACGACAGCAATGCCATTGTTCAAGAACCTCTCCGCCTATGACGACCGCTCGGCGCGGCTGGCCGGCATCGCGCTGATGGTGCTGTCGATCTTCATGTTCTCGTTCGGCGACGCCATGGGCAAGTTCCTGGTCGCGACCTATTCGGTGGGGCAGCTGCTGTTCCTGCGCGCCTGTGCGGCGCTGCTGCTGCTCGCGCCCTTGATCTGGCGGCAGCGTGACGACTTCTTTCGCCTCGAGCGGCCCTGGCTTCAGCTCTTGCGCGTGACGTTGTCGACGCTGGAGGTGGCGGCTTTTTTCGTCGCAACCGTCTATCTGCCGCTTGCCGACGTCATCACCTATTATCTCGCAGGTCCCATCTTCGTCACGGCGATGTCGGCGGTCTTCCTCGGCGAGCGGGTCGGCTGGCGGCGCTGGACCGCGATCCTGATCGGATTCTGCGGCGTCCTGATCGCGTTGCGGCCGTCGGCGCAGACGATCAGCCTGCCGGCGCTGATCGCGCTCGGCGGCAGCCTGTCGTTCGCAACCCTGATGCTGATCACGCGCAGCCTGCGCAAGACGCCCGATATCGTGATGGCGTCCTCGCAGTTCGTCGGCACCTTTCTGTTAGGTGCCGGCCTGTCGGCGTTCCACTGGGTGCCGCCGACGCCGAGCAGCCTCGTGATCTTCGCGCTGGCGGGATGCATCTCGGTGACGGCGCTGTTCTGCGTCAATCGCTCGCTCAAGCTCGCGCCGGCCAGCGTCGTGGTGCCCTATCAATATTCGATGATCGTCTGGGCCGTGATCTTCGGCTTCGTCGTGTTCGGCGACGTGCCCTCGATGGCCACCATCGTCGGCGCCGCGATCATCATCGGCGCCGGGTTCTATATCTACTTGCGCGAACGCGATCTCGGCCGTGCGACTGTGGACGTCAATCCGCCGGCGTAACTACCACCGTCGTCCCGGCGAAGGCCGGGACCCATACCCACAGGGAGTAGTTTTGCGAAGACTCGGAGTGGGAATCCTCGCATCACGAACAGTCGGGGTTATGGGTCCCGGCCTTCGCCGGGACGACGGTGGAGAATGACGCAGCGCCTCCGCCCTACCGCACCCTTCTTGCGCTGCTCCAGCTCTTCAGCGACGCCCACACCCCGCGCGAGAGACGGAAGCAGTCGACGGGTGTGGAGCAGCCCAGCGCCAGGAAGCGGTGCAGCTGGACGCCGCTCCACTGGAAGCCGCACTTCTCGATCACGTTGCGCGAGGCCGGGTTGGTGACGCGCGCGCCGGCGTAGAGATGGTCGTCGTCGAACTCCTCGAAGAAGAAATCGATCGCGCCGCGCGCGGCTTCGGTCGCGAAGCCCTGGCCCCAATGCTCGACGCCGAGCCAGTAGCCGAGCTCGGCATTGCCGGGCGTCGAGCAGTCGATGCCGACCATGCCGACCGGCCCGCTGTCGTGCTCGATCAGGAACACGGTTTCGCTGCCGAGCTCGGCGGTGGCGCGGACGAATGCGACGGCGTCGTCTTGCGAATAGGGATGCGGCAGGCGGCGGGTGTTTTCCGCGATGCGGCGGTCATTGGCGAGGTGGGCGATGGTCCTGACGTCGGCGAGTGTCGGCCGCCGCAAGGTCAGCCGTTCGGTGGCGACGACGCTCGGTCTCGCCTCCCGCAAGGTCGCGCTCGAAAAATCCTGCAACATGTCCGGCTCCGTCAACGTCATTAAGTCAAACGAAAGGGGAGGCCGGTTTCCCGCCTCCCCTGGAGCCTATTTGTGGACTCCGCCGGTTTGGTCAGGACCCGGCGGACTCCAAATTTGATCCACCGTCTATTCAGCTGCCTCTGCGAGCGGAAGCACCGATACGAATGTGCGGCCGTTGGCTTTAGCCTGGAACGTGACACGACCCTCGATCTTGGCGAACAGAGTGTGGTCCGTGCCCATGCCGACATTAAGGCCGGGATGCCAGGTGGTGCCGCGCTGACGCGCAATGATGTTGCCGGGAATCACAACTTCCCCGCCGAACGCCTTGATGCCAAGGCGCTTGCCCTTTGAATCGCGACCGTTGCGCGATGAACCGCCTGCTTTTTTGTGAGCCATGGCTCGTCTCCGAAATCCTGCGTATTTCTAGATCAATTCCTTGACGGAATCATTTCACATTTTCTCACGCATCAATTCGTGAAT
>NZ_JBFULT010000400.1:0-7069 GCF_054049755.1 Bradyrhizobium sp. P5_C11_2 | reverse complement strand
ATCAGGCGCCGGCGATTCCGTGGGGCCAGTTCGCCCAGCCGGCCGCCTATCGCGCCATTTGGCGTAATCTGATCCCGTCCGCCATCCCGGTGTTCTGGAACGTTGAGAAGTAACGCGATGTACGATGTCATTGTTGTCGGCGGCGGCTCGGCCGGCGCCGCGGTTGCGGCAAGGCTCTCCGAGGATCCCGCAAGGCGCGTCCTGCTGCTCGAGGCGGGGCTCGACTGGCGCGCCGACGAGKCGCCCTGGGAGGTGATGACGCCGAATCCCATTCCGATCATCCACAAGCGCGAGTTCCAGGAGAAATGGCAGTGGCCCGATCTGCTGACGCGGCGGGTGGCGGGCCAGGAGCCGCGCTTCTACTGGCGCGGCAAGGGGCTCGGCGGCTCATCGATGATGAACGGCCAGATCGCGATCCGTGGCGTTGCCGACGCGTTCGACGAATGGGCGGCCAATGGCTGCACCGGCTGGTCGGCCAGGGACGTGATGCCGTTGTTCTCGGTGATCGAGGATGATCTGGAATTCGGCGGCGTCGAGGGCCACGGACGCGGTGGACCGCTGCCGGTCTATCGCGCGCCGCCCGAAAAATGGGGCCCGATCGATCGCGGCTTGCGCGATGCGGCGCTGGCGAGCGGCTACCCGTGGTGCGCCGACCTCAACGGTCCGGACGGCGAGGGCGTCGCCTGCTACCCGATCAACAGCCGCGACAGCCGCCGCATCACCACCAATGAGGGCTATCTGGAGCCCGCGCGCGGCCGCGCCAATCTGGAGATCCGTGGGCATGCGCTGGTCGACCGTGTGCTGATCAGCGACGGCCGTGCGACCGGCCTCCGCGTCCATGTCGAGGGGCAGGGCATCAGCGAGATCAGCGCACGCCAGATCGTGCTCTGCGCCGGCGCCATCCACAGTCCGGCGATCCTGCTGCGCTCGGGCATTGGGCCCGCCGACGAGCTGAAGGCGATGGGGATCGCGGTCGCGCAGGACCTGCCGGTCGGCCGGCACTTCTTCGACCATCCGCTGTTTCGCGCCACCATCCAGCTCCGCGAGGATCTCCGGCCGACCGATCAAGACACCCGCCACACCAATTGCTGCGTGACCTATTCCTCGGGCCTCGCCGACGGCGGCAAGCGCGACATGATCCTGATCGCCTTCAACCACCGCGGCATCGGCGTGCCCGGGGCGATCGGCGCCGGGCTGTTCAACGCCTACTCTCGTGGAACGCTTAAATTGGCCTCGATCGACCCCGCGATCGATCCAATCGTCGAGGAGAACATGCTGGCCGATCCGCGCGACATGCTGCGCATGATGGATGCGGTGAAGCGATTGGCCGTCATCACCTCCCAGCCGGCGCTTTCCGGCATCGCCGACTGGATCCGGCTGACCGACACCGATCTGACGCTGCCGCAAGCAGCGGCGCTGCCGGATCACGAGCTCGATGCGCTGCTGCGCCGTGAAACCGGCGACATCCAGCACGCCGCCGGCAGCTGCCGCATGACTGGCTTCAAGGCGGCCGATGGCGTGGTCAATCCCGACGGCACGGTGAAGGGCATCGCCGGCTTGCGCGTCGCCGACGCCTCGATCATGCCGTCCGACTGCCGGGCCAACACCCACTTCACGACAGTGGTGATCGGCGAGGCGATCGCGCGGATGATGATGCGATAGCCGTCGCGCGGGTAGCAGCCGACCATTGCTCACCCGCGCCGATCGAGATCGACCTTTGCTAGGGGACTTATCCCGCTTTCTGCTTCGCCCTCGACGGATGGCACAAGGTTCGCGGCGAGAAAGTCCACGAAAGCTCTGAGCTTGGGAGCGAGTTGCCGGCTCGACGGCCACAGGACCCGTAGCGGTCCCGAACGATCGGTGTAATCGTCGAGCACGGGGACGAGCAGACCTTCGCGAAGCTGGCGGTTGATGGCGAAGTCCGGCAGGTAAGCGATGCCCATGCCCTGTTCCGCCATATAGATGAGCGGCTCAAGCGTACTCGCCACGACCGTTTTTGGCAGCTCGCTCTCGATGTCGGCATGCTCTCCCCGCAGCGGCCATCGCTCGAACCTTCGGCTGGTCGGAAACATGTGGCGCAGACAGGCATGAGCCTTGAGGTCGTCGGGGGTCTGAGGAACGCCTTTGGCCGCCAGATAGGCCGGCGATGCCACCAGGCGTCGGCGATACATGACCAAAGCCCGGGACATCAAGCGCGTGTCGCCGGCGTCGGCGAAGCGCACGACGGCGTCGAAGCCTTCCTCGATCACATCGACGACCCGATCGCTGAAATCGAGATCCAATGTTATGTCCGGATATGCCCGCATGAACGCGACCAGAGTGGGCATCATCAGCATGCCGGCCAATGGCAGGGCGACACGCAGCGTGCCGCGCGGAGTTTCGTGCGTCTGCGACAGCTCAAGCTCGGCCGCTTCAATCTCAGCAAAGATGCGACGGCAACGCTCCAGAAACCGGGCACCTTCCGCGGTGAGCGTGATGCTGCGCGTGCTGCGATGGAGAAGGCGCACGCCGAGCCGTTCCTCCATCCGCGCTACCGCCTTGCCGATCGCTGACGACGACACGCCAAGCTGCCGTCCTGCGACCGTGAAATTTCGGGCTTCCGCCGCCCGTACGAAGGCATTGAGCGACCCCAGACTGTCCATAGGCGAGCCTCCATTTCGGACATTATAGTCCGATATGTTTGGAATTGCGGCCCAATTTTCAAAACGTTCAGGTGCGCTCATCTTCGGCCCAACGCCGCGGTCTCTTTCTGCTCACTCAAGAGATGGAGACGACGGGCGGTCCAGGGCGGAGGGAGCCACCTCTGCTCAAAATCTTGCTTTTTCAAGGAGATAGTCATGTCATCGTCAGTCGTATTGATCACGGGGGCCCTCACTGGCATCGGCCGCGCTGCAGCAGTCGCGTTCGCAAAAGCAGGCCATCGCGTCGTTGTTTCCGGCAGAAAGCCGGATGCCGGGGAGGCCTTGGTCCGCGAACTCCGTGCGTCCGGTGCCGAAGCCGAGTTCGTCCAGGCCGACGTGCGCAAGGAAGACGATGTCCGTCGCCTTGTCGACCGCACGGTCAAGCGCTTCGGGCGTCTCGACGTCGCGGTGAACAATGCCGGCACCGAAGGCAAACCGGGCCCGATTACGGACCAGACCGCGGAAAGCTACGCCGCGACGTTCGACACCAATGTTCTCGGCGTGCTGCTGAGCATGAAGCACGAAGCCCGCGTCATGAAGGGACAGGGCAGCGGCAACATCATCAACATCTCCTCGACCTACGGGCATGAGGGCGCGGCTGGAGCGTCCATCTATGTCGGCAGCAAGCACGCCGTCGAAGGCATCACCAAGTCGGTGGCGCTCGAACTCGCGAAGTCGGGCGTCCGTGTGAACGCCGTGGCTCCCGGTCCGACCGACACCGGCATGTTGACCCGCTTCRCCGGCACGCCCGAGAACAAGGCGGCTCTGGTGACGACCGTGCCGATGGCCCGCCTCGGCCTCTCGGAGGAGCTTGCCAATGCGATCGTCTTCATCGCGTCGGAAGGCGCCTCATACATCACCGGCCATGTCCTCCAAGTCGATGGCGGCAAGAGCCACTGACTGTCGGGGCTTTCCATGACCCAACACAATCACCAGACCGCTCCCACGCGGTTCATCGAGGCCAACGGCACCCGCTTCGCCTATCGCCGCTTCGGCAGGGCAGGTGGCGTGCCGCTGGTCCTCAACCAGCATTTCCGCGGGACCATGGATCATTGGGACCCGGCCGTCACCGACGGTCTGGCCGGGAACCGCGAGGTGATCCTCTTCAACAATGCGGGCGTCTCGAGCAGTTCAGGCCGGGTCCCGACGAGCTTTCAGGAAATGGGTGCAAATGCGATCGCCTTCATCAAGGCTCTCGGGCTTACCAAGGTCGACGTGCTCGGCTTTTCCATCGGCGGCATGGTCGCCCAGGAAATTGCAATCCAGGCTCCCGATCTCGTTCGCCGGCTCATTCTTGTCGGGACCGGGCCGCGTGGGGCTGACATGGCAACGAGCAGATCAGCAGAGATATTCGCCGCCACCTACGACTCGCCGGAGTATCTCTGGCTCGCCGTTCACTTCTCGCCGTCCCCGTCGAGCCAGGCCGCAGGCCTCGCCTTTCTGGAACGCAAGCTTTCCCGCGACGATCGCGATCCCGAGGTGAGCGGAGAAGCTGCATCCGCACAGCGCGAAGCCATCGGCAAATACATCGCGCCGGCTGAGATCGACCGTCTGAAAAATATCCGTCAGCCGACGCTGATCGTGCAGGGCAGTGACGATGTCATCATACCTACGGTGAACTCTTACATCCTGCAACAAAACCTGCCGAATGCGCAGCTGATCCTTTATCCGGATGCAAATCACGGGTCGTTCTACCAGTACCCGGAACTCTTCGTGTCGCAAGCCGACCAGTTCCTCAGATCGTCACTGCAAGGCGACGATGCGAACCTGCAACCCGCCGAGCGGCTGCCATTCCCCTCCATCGTCTCGGGAGGAATTTAGCTGGCTGGGACACGGAGCTAGATCACCCCCGCCAGCCGCAGCGCCACGCCCGCCGCGCAACTGCCGGCCAGCACCGTCAGCATGCCGAGCTTGAAGCGGAAGATCGCGGTGGCGGCCGCGATCGACAGCAAGAGCGCTGGGACATCGACGCTGGTCAGCACCGGCCTGTCGAACGCGAACGGAAAAGCGTGCACCGGCGCGGTCTCGCGGAACAGCGTGTGCAGCGCGAACCAGATCGAGAGGTTGAGGATCACGCCGACGACGGCGGCCGTAATCGCGCTGAGCGCGCCGGCAAGGCCGATGTTGCCGCGCAGCCGCTCGATATAGGGCGCTCCGACGAAAATCCAGAGGAAGCATGGCGTGAAGGTCACCCAGGTCGCGAGCAATCCGCCGAGCGTCGCAGCTAACATCGGCGACAGGCCGCTCGGGTCGCGGTAGGCCGCCATGAAGCCCACGAACTGGAGCACCATGATCAACGGGCCCGGCGTGGTCTCGGCCATGCCGAGGCCGTCGAGCATCTCGTGCGGCTTCAGCCAGTGATAATGCTCGACCGCCTGCTGGGCGACGTAGGCCAGCACCGCATAGGCGCCGCCGAAGGTGACCAGCGCCATTTTCGAGAAGAACAGCGCGATCTGGCTGAACACGTTGGCCTCTCCGAACGCCGCGAGCAGCGCGATCACCGGCACCAGCCACAGCGCGAGCCATATCGCGCCGACGCGGACCGCGCGCGCCAGGTCGGGGCGGACGTGATCGGGCACGGCCTCGCCAAGCATGCTGTCGATCGCGGCGCTGCTGCCGCCATGGCCGTGACCGGCCGGCGCGAACTCCGGGCGGCCGCTTCGTGCGCCGGCATAGCCGATCAGGCCGGCCGCGATGATGATGATGGGGAAGGGCACGGCGAAGAAGAAGATCGCGACGAAGGCGATCGCGGCCAGCGCGATCATGATGCGGTTCTTCAGCGCGCGCTTGCCGACACGCACCACGGCTTCGACGACGATGGCGAGCACGGCGGCCTTCAGGCCGAAGAACAGTGCCTCGACGAAGCTGACATTGCCGAAGGCGGCGTAGACGTAGCTCAAGCCCATGATGGCGATGATGCCGGGCAGGATGAAGAGCCCGCCCGCCATCAGACCGCCGGCGGTGCGGTGCATCAGCCAGCCGATATAGGTCGCAAGCTGCTGCGCCTCGGGTCCCGGCAGCAGCATGCAGTAGTTCAGCGCATGCAGGAAACGGCCTTCGGAGATCCAGTTCTTCTCCTCGACCAGGATGCGGTGCATCACCGCGATCTGGCCCGCGGGGCCGCCGAAGCTCAGCACGGCGACCCGGAGCCAGACACGAAATGCCTCGTTGAAGCTGATGCCGTGACCGGCATCAGCTCCGTCCGCCTGAGTGGCGCGGGTATCCATTACGCCTTCACCTTGTTGGTCGGCCAGTTGTGGGTCTCGGTGGTGGCGTCCCGGCACCAGCGATAGAAGGCGTCGTAGAGCAGCATGCCGGCCTCGAGCTGTTCGAGGTCGTCATCATACATCCGCGACAGCCCGAGCGAGGCCGCGAGCAGGCCGGGCGCCTCGGGGGCGAGGTCCGGCCGCGCCGTGTCGGCCCCGCGGACCAGGGTTGCGAGCCGCTGCAGGGGCGGGATGGCGAGGCCGAACTCCTCGACCATGACGTCGAACGTGCAGAGCGGGCCGCGATGGCTCCAGAACACGTTTTCGACATCGAAGGGCGCCGCGTTGAAGCGCTCGCCGACGGCGACCACCTCGGAGGGTGCCACGAACAGGAACACCGCGTTGGGGTCCACGAAGCGGCGGATCAGCCAGGGGCAGGCGATGCGGTCGACCTTGGGCCGCGCGCGCGTTACCCAGACGGTGCGTCCCTTGGCGTCGCGCGGCGGCAGCTTTGTTGCATCGACCAGCGGCAATTTCGCCGCCTTCCAGCCCTCGAAGCCGCCTTCCAGCGCCTCGGCCTGCGCGCCGAGTTGCCTGAGCCAGGCCGCGGTGCCCTGTGCGAGCTTTTCGCCGCGCAGGCAGGAGACGATMGCGGAACGGCCGGCGAATTCGCCGCCCCAGTCCGGAACGTTGTTGTGGCTCAGCTTGATCGAGCCGGGGATCAGCCGCTGGTCGGCGGCAAAATCCTCGTCCGTGCGCACGTCGATCAGGGCAGGGGCGTTCGCCGTGCCGATCAACCGTGCCAGCTTGTCAGATGATATCGTCGCAAAAGAAGACATGATGCGCCCTCGTAAAAGAACAACGGGACGCGATTCTTGGGCTTGTCGCCTCGTGGGGAGATCGCTCAATCCCCATGAGGTCGATTACAACGAAACCGCGCCGGACTGTCAATCGCCTCGTGCCACCGATTTTGCCCACACGCTCCGCAGGTCTATATTGCCGGCCAACGGACCTGACCTTTCGGAGCCCCCCGATGCATTCACATTCCATCGACCAATGGACCCATGACCATGCCTTCCTCGGCGAGAAGCACGAGGAGAACGAGCGGCGCACCTGGTTCGTGGTCATCCTGACCCTGGTCATGATGGTCGGCGAGATCGTGGCCGGCTCACTGTTCGGGTC
>NZ_JBFULT010000399.1:0-7113 GCF_054049755.1 Bradyrhizobium sp. P5_C11_2 | reverse complement strand
TTACACCCTGACGGTCGACGAATTCCTCTCCTGGCAGTTTTCCATCGACCAGCATGGTCTTGCGGGGCTTCGCACCACCCGCATTCAGCAATATCGCCAGTAAGCGATCCGGAAATCTGCGGCTTTTGACGAAAATCGGCCTCGCCCCGCGAGGCCGATTTTTTTCATGACGCTACTTTTGTCCCGGTTCTTAACCTTCGTTAACCATATCGAAACCATCACCTAGGCAATAATTGCCCAGTCGGCCTTTCCAGGGAAAGCAGCCGAATCTTCTGGGGCGGTTGCTTGCAAGGTCTTGCGGACTTTCTGAAGGGTATCGGCGCCGCCCGGTTCGGGGCGATGATCGCGGTCACCGCCGCGCTCATCGGCTTCTTCGCGYTCGTCATCATGCGCGTCACCACGCCGCAGATGACGACCCTGTTCACCGACCTCAGCGTCGAGGATTCCTCGGGCATTATCAAGGACCTGGAGCGCCAGGGCATCCAGTTCGAGCTGCGCAATGAAGGCAGCATCATCATGGTGCCCAAGGACAAGGTCACCCGGCTGCGGATGAAGCTCGCCGAGGGCGGCCTGCCCAAGGGCGGCGGGGTCGGCTACGAGGTGTTCGACAAGTCGGACGCGCTCGGCACCACCTCTTTCGTCCAGAACATCAATCACCTCCGCGCGCTGGAGGGCGAGCTCGCCCGCACCATCCGCGCCATCGACCGCATCCAGGCCGCCCGCGTCCACCTCGTGCTGCCCGAGCGCCCGCTGTTCGCGCGCGAGGCGCCGGAGCCGTCGGCCTCGATCGTGGTCCGGGTCCGCGGCTCGCTCGAAGCGCAGCAGATCCGCGCCATCCGCCACCTCGTCGCCTCCGCCGTCAACGGCCTGAAGCCGCAGCGCGTCTCGATCGTCGACGAGGCCGGCCAGCTGCTCGCCGACGGCGCCCAGAGCGATCCGGACCAGCAGATCGGCGACGAGCGCCGCACCGCCTTCGAGAAGCGGATGCGCAAGCAGGTCGAGGATATCGTCTCCTCCGTGGTCGGGACCGGGCGCGCCCGCGTCCAGCTCTCGGCCGATTTCGACTTCAACAAGATCACCCAGACCTCGGACAAGTTCGATCCCGAGGGCCGCGTGCTGCGCTCGAGCCAGACCCGCGAAGAGCAGAGCATGACCGCCGACAACAACGGCCAGGTCACCGTCAACAACGAGCTGCCCGGCAACCAGCAGAACGGCGGCGTCGCCGCCAAGGACCAGAGCAAGAAGAGCGAAGAGACCAATAATTACGAGATCTCCCGCACCACCAAGACCGAGGTGACCGAGGCCGGCCGGGTCAACCGCATCTCGGTCGCCGTCCTGGTCGACGGCATCTACTCCAAGAACGAGAAGGGCGAGCAGGCCTATCAGGACCGCACCAAGGAGCAGCTCGACCGCATCGCCACCCTGGTGCGCTCGGCGATCGGCTTCGACCAGAAGCGTGGCGACCAGGTCGAGGTCGTCAATCTGCGCTTCGCCGACGCGCCATCCACCGCTCCGATCAGCGAGTCGGGCGGCTTCCTCGGCATGCTCCAGTTCACCAAGGACGACGTCATGTACTTCGTCGAGCTCGGCGTCATGATGCTGCTCGGCCTGGTCGTGCTGTTCATGGTGATCCGGCCGCTGGTCAAGCGCATCCTCGCCTCCGACGAGGTCGCCGCCGCCATCTCCGGCGTCCTCAGCGGCCCCGCGGAGGAATCCACCCCGGCCGCCAGCGGCCAGCAGCTCCTGCCGAACGGCACCGCGAGCGCGATCGACGTCGCCACCATCCAGGGCCAGGTCCACGCCCAGTCCGTTCATCGCGTCGGCGAGCTCGCCGAGCGCAACCCCAACGAAACCGTCGCCATCATCCGTCAATGGCTGAGCGAACCGGCGAAATGATCCGAGAAGTGAACTGACATGGCCGCAGCCCTGCAAAACGCCAACAGCAACGACATCACCAGCGTGATCTCCACGCTCGGCCAGCGCGCCAACACCCGGGCCAAGGACGGCAAGCCGGCCGAGCAACTGGTCGGACCGAAGCGTGCCGCGATCCTGATGCTGGCGCTCGGCGAGCAATATGGCGGCAAGATCTGGGGGCTGCTCGACGACGACGAGGTGCGCCAGCTCTCGCTGGAGATGTCGACGCTCGGCACCGTCGAGGTCGACACGGTCGAGGACATGCTGCTCGAATTCGTCTCGCGCATGTCGGCTTCGGGCGCGCTGATGGGCAATTTCGACGCCACCGAGCGGCTGCTCCAGCAGTACCTGCCGCCCGAGCGCGTCAACGGCATCATGGACGAAATCCGCGGTCCCGCCGGCCGCAACATGTGGGAGAAGCTCTCCAACGTGCAGGAAGAGGTCCTCGCCAACTACCTCAAGAACGAATACCCGCAGACCATCGCCGTGGTGCTGTCGAAGCTGAAGTCGGAGCACGCCGCCCGCGTGCTCGGCATCCTGCCCGAAGAACTCGCGCTCGACGTCGTCAACCGCATGCTGAAGATGGAGGCGGTGCAGAAGGAGGTGATCGAGAGCGTGGAGAAGACGCTGCGCACCGAATTCATGTCCAACCTGTCGCAGACCCGGCGCCGTGACGCCCACGAGGTGATGGCGGAAATCTTCAACAATTTCGACCGCCAGACCGAAACCCGCTTCATCACCTCGCTGGAAGAGGACAACCGCGAATCCGCCGAGCGCATCAAGGCGCTGATGTTCACCTTCGACGACCTCGTGAAGCTCGATTCCGGCTCGGCCCAGACCCTGATGCGCAACGTCGACAAGGACAAGCTCGGCGTCGCGCTCAAGAGCGCCAACGAGGACGTCCGCAACTTCTTCTTCGGCAACATGTCCTCGCGCGCGGCCAAGATGCTCCAGGACGACATGGCGGCGATGGGCCCCGTGCGCCTGCGCGACGTCGACGAGGCCCAGGCGCTGCTGGTCAACCTCGCCAAGGACCTCGCCGCCAAGGGCGAGATCATGCTGACCAAGAACCGCGCCGACGACGAGTTGGTGTATTGATGGGAGCTCCCGCAAAATTCCTGTTCGATACCGACTTCGCCGCGCCCGACCGGACGCGCGAGAAGGCCGCGACCGCGGCCGAGATCGCCCAGAAGGTCGCGGAAGCCGAGGCGCGCGCCTATCAGGACGGCTTTGACGCCGGCCAGCGCGAGGCCAAGACCGAGAGCGACCGCCGCGTCGCGCTGGCCATGGAAGAGATCAACATCGCGATCCGGGGCGTCGCCTCGGGCATCGGCAACATCGAGACCAAGATGGAGACCGAGGCGGTCGAGGTCGCGGTGGCGGTGGCACGCAAGCTGTGCGCCGATCTGGTCGCCGCCGAGCCGCTCGGCGAGATCGTCGCGCTGGTCAAGGACTGCTTCTCGCACCTGGTCGCGACGCCGCATCTCGTCGTCCGCATCAACGACGCGCTGTACGACGCCGCGCGCGAGAAGATCGAGCGGCTGGCCAAGCAGAGCGGCTTCGAAGGCCGGCTGGTGATCCTGGCCGAGCCCGAGATTGCGACCGGCGACTGCCGGATCGAGTGGGCCGATGGCGGCGTCGTGTTGGAGCGCGGCGCCATCTCGGCCAAGGTCGATGAACTCGTCGGACGCTATATCGCGTCCCGCAGGGGGAACTAAGCCATGAGCGACACCGACGGACAGGTCCCGCTGCCCGACCTCAACGGCCCGATGCCGCCGACCGGCACCGACGTCGGCTACAACGAGGACGAATACGCGTCGCGCGTCGCCGCCGACCTCGAAGCCGTCTTCGACGTGCCGGTGCAGGTCTCGGCCGTGCTCGGCCGCTCCAAGATGGACGTCGGCGAGCTGTTGAAGCTCGGACCCGGCACCGTGCTCGAACTCGACCGGCGCGTCGGCGAGGCCATCGACATCTACGTCAACAACCGTCTCGTCGCCCGCGGCGAGGTGGTGCTGGTCGAGGACAAGCTCGGCGTGACCATGACCGAAATCATCAAGACTGAACGCGGTTGATTGTTTTGAGCATGATCCTCTCGGAAAACCGCTTCGCACTTCTCCGGATCATGCTGGCGCAAACACAGGGAATGACGCGCGGCAGCGCGTACAGACGGACAGGAGACTGACATGCGGCTTCTCATCGTTGGCACATTGAAGGGCCAGCTCACCACCGCCACCAAGATCGCGATGGAGAACGGCGCCACCGTGACCCACGCCGAGGATCACGACCAGGCGATGCGCGTGCTGCGCGGCGGCAAGGGCGCCGACCTGCTGCTGGTCGACGTCGCCCTCGACATCCGCGACCTCGTGATGCGGCTCGAGGCCGAGCACATCCACGCCCCGATCGTCGCCTGCGGCATCACCAACGACGCCCGCGCCGCGGTCGCCGCGATCCACGCCGGCGCCAAGGAATACATCCCGCTGCCGCCGGATCCGGAGCTGATCGCCGCGGTGCTGGCCGCGGTCGCCAACGATTCCCGCGAGCTGATCTATCGCGACGAGGCGATGGCGAAGGTCGTCAAGCTCGCGCAGCAGATCGCGGGCTCCGACGCCTCGGTGATGGTCACCGGCGAATCCGGCACCGGCAAGGAAGTGCTGGCGCGCTACGTCCATACCCGCTCGGCGCGTGCCAAGCGCCCGTTCATCTCGATCAACTGCGCCGCGATCCCCGAGCACCTGCTGGAGTCCGAGCTGTTCGGCCACGAGAAGGGCGCCTTCACCGGCGCGATCGCCCGCCGCATCGGCAAGTTCGAGGAAGCGACCGGCGGCACGCTGCTGCTCGACGAGATCTCGGAGATGGACGTTCGCCTGCAATCGAAACTCCTGCGCGCCATCCAGGAGCGCGTGATCGACCGCGTCGGCGGCACCAAGCCGGTGCCGGTCGACATCCGCATCATCGCGACCTCGAACCGCAATCTGGCGGACGCCGTGCGCGAGGGCACGTTCCGCGAGGACCTGCTGTTCCGCCTCAACGTCGTGAACCTGAAGATCCCGCCGCTGCGCGAGCGCCCCGCCGACATTCTGGAGCTGGCCCAGCACTTCGTGAAGAAATACGCCGACGCCAACGGCGTGCCGCTGCGCCCGATCTCGGCGGAAGCCCGCCGCGTGCTCTCCAGCAACCGCTGGCAGGGCAACGTCCGCGAGCTCGAAAACACCATGCACCGCTCGGTGCTGATGGCGCAGGGCGACGAGATCGGTCCCGACGCCATCCTCACGCCGGACGGCGACCGCCTCGACCTCGCCAAGACGGCACCCGCGGTCGCGCATGCCACATTCGCCGCCGAGCAGGTGACGCGCGCCCTGGTCGGCCGCACGGTCGCCGACGTCGAGCGCGACCTCATCCTGGAGACGCTGAAGCACTGCCTCGGCAACCGGACCCATGCCGCCAACATCCTCGGCATCTCGATCCGCACGCTGCGCAACAAGCTCAACGAATACGCCGACGGCGGCATCCCGATCACACCCGCCGGCACGCCCGGTGAATACCCGCGCATGCCGATGGTGGGGGCGTAGGTCACTACACAGACGCTAAAGGACGCGAATGCCCGGGCTTGGCCCGGGCATTTTCCTTTTGAGGAGAACGCAACCAGTCACCACACAATAGGTGTCGTCCCGGCCTAGTGCGCAATTGCGCACGGGGGGCCGGGACCCATAACCACAGGGAGGAGTTTGGCGAAGACCCGTCGCTCGGTACTCCAACCGCCTACAATCGATAGATCGCGCGGTATGGGTCCCGGCCTCCGCCGGGACGACGATGAGGAGATATCGCGTTCCTACCCTATTCTTGCTCCGACTTGGCCGCGCCCGCGCGGGGCCTACTTGCCCGGCGGTACGTAGGTGCTCACGAGTTTGGAAGCCTTTTCCGCGATGCTCTTGAACTCGCTCATCTTCCAAGCGCGTACGGTTTCGATCTTGGAGACGGCGCCAGCCGCAGCGGCCACCATTCCAATCGCAATGGCATCGGCGCCGTCAGGAAACTCCGTGACGAGCACTGCATCGTGTTGACCAGTGGTCATGAAAGCTCCCTGGAGCTTCCCACCGGCCTTCTCGACCAGCGCGCCGATGGCCGATGTGCGATCGGTCGGCTTGTCGACCATTCCCTTGATACCGGCATTTGAGTATGAGACGTACGAGATGAACAACGGCATGTTTCTCTCCGTTGAGGTTACACCGGTGACAATGTCGTCCTAGAAAAGACGCTCTGAAACGAGAGCAAGGCACCGCCTGCCGACGGCATGCGAGCTGCCTTGAAAATCGAGCTACGGACTTCGGCACGTCCAACTGGCAGCTTGCGCCGACTATAGCCGACTCCACACTACAGCGCGAACGGTAAGCCAAGCCTACCCATTCGGAACGCCACTGTTCTGCTGGCCAGGAAACATCTGCTTCTCGGTTGAGCCGCGTGCGGCGAGTGAAGCAGTTCACAACCAAACCACATCAAGATCGCTAGAGTCACAAGCAGCGCGACGCGATGTCGGTCAGAGCCGCATCGACCTCGCGAAACGTCCTTCACATCGAAAGGGCACGCCATGAAATGCTCCTCGTGGACCATCTCCCGCTTATCGCTGATTGTAACGCTGATCGCAGTCTCGGCGTCGTTGGCACGCGCTGACGTGATCATGGACTGGAACGCAAAGGCCGACGCGATYGCTACCGAGAAGCAAATTCCTCCAGCGCCCCACAGCCGCGTCTTGTCCATGATGCACATCGCAATGTTCGAGGCGGTCAACGCGATCGACCGCCGCTACGCGCCATACAAGATCTCCCTGCCCGCGGACCGTTCGACGTCGCGGGAAGCTGCTGCGGCAGTTGCCGCTCACGACGTGCTGCTGTCGATCTATCCAGACCTCAAGCCGGACCTGGATGCGACGCTGACGAATTCTCTGGCGCCGATTGCCGACGGCGAGTCCAAGATCGCCGGCGTCAACCTCGGGAAAGAGGCCGCGATGCAGATCATCGCGCTTCGTGCGAATGACGGCAGCGCCGCTCCGGAAACTTACCGGCCCCTGACGACACCGGGCGCCTACGTTCCGACCACCGTTCCGCTTTTCTCAACCACGGGCGCGACGACGCCCTGGGTCATGGCTTCCGGATCGCAGTTTCGCCCCGGGCCCCCGCCGGCACTTGGTTCAGAGATGTGGAC
>NZ_JBFULT010000398.1:0-7124 GCF_054049755.1 Bradyrhizobium sp. P5_C11_2 | reverse complement strand
ATTCCACGTTGGCTGGTCCAGCGCGGGAAGCGTGCCGATTGCGGGACGCAGTCGCTCTCGCCGCCAACAAAAAAGGCCGCCGGAACCGGCGGCCTTTCGTGCATCTGGTTAACCCGCTTACTCCGCGGCCTGCTTCTGCGGCGGGTCGAGCGCGCCGGACTTGTGGATCTCGGCGACCTGGTGGTCGCTGAAGCCGAGCACGCTGCGCAGGATCTCGTCGGTGTGCTCGCCGAGCAGCGGGGAGCGCTCCACGTCGCTCGGGCTATCCGACAGCTTGATCGGGTTGCCGACCGAGATGTACTTGCCGCGGGTGGGGTGGTCGACCTCGACCACGGTGCCGGTCGCGCGGAGCGACTGGTCCTCGGCGATCTCCTTCATCGACAGGATCGGGCCGCAGGGGATGTCGTCCTTGTTGAGGATCTCCATCGCCTCGAACTTGGTCTTGGTCATCGTCCACTGCTCGATGCGGCCGAAGATCTGGTTCAGGCGCGGCAGGCGCGCCGCCGGCTTGGCGAAGTTCGGGTCGGTCTTCCAGGTCGGCTCGCCGATCACGTCGCAGATCTTCTCCCAGACCGGGGCCTGGGTGATGAAGTAGATGTAGGCGTTGGGGTCGGTCTCCCAGCCCTTGCACTTCAGGATGCGGCCGGGCTGGCCGCCGCCGGAATCGTTGCCGGCGCGCGGCACTGCGTCGCCGAACGGAATGCCTTCGCCGAACTGGCTGTATTCCTTGAGCGGACCGTGCGCGAGACGCTGCTGGTCGCGCAGCTTGACGCGCGCGAGATTGAGCACGCCGTCCTGCATCGCCGCGGTGACGCGCTGGCCCTTGCCGGAATGCGTACGCTGATAGAGCGCGGTGACGATGCCGAGCGCCAGGTGCAGGCCGGTGCCGCTGTCGCCGATCTGCGCGCCGGTGACGAGCGGCAGGCCGTCGCGGAAGCCAGTGGTGGAAGCCGCGCCGCCGGTGCACTGCGCGACGTTCTCATAGACCTTGCAGTCCTCGTAGGGGCCGGGGCCAAAGCCCTTGATCGAGGCGACGATCATCTTGGGGTTGATCGCCTGGATCTTCTCCCAGGGGAAGCCCATGCGGTCGAGCACGCCGGGGCCGAAGTTCTCGACCAGCACGTCGCACTTCTTGATCAGCTCGGTCAGGACTTCCTTGCCCTTGGGGTTCTTGGTGTCAAGCGTGATCGAGCGCTTGTTATGGTTGAGCATGGTGAAATACAGGCTGTCCACGTTCGGGATGTCCTGCAACTGGCCGCGGGTGATGTCGCCCACGCCCGGGCGTTCCACCTTGATCACGTCGGCGCCGAACCAGGCGAGCAGCTGCGTGCAGGTCGGTCCGGACTGGACGTGGGTGAAGTCGAGAATGCGAACGCCCTCGAGCGCCTTGGTCATCGTGTTGCTCCGTACTCTGTCTGCCCCTGCATCCGGCAGGGAATAATAAGGGTTGAAGGGGAGGACTTACTTTTTCTTCTGCAAGACGCTCTGCGGATTGAGGTTGCCGATACGGCCGCTCTCAGAGCCGGCAGCCGGATCGATCACCGCGTTGATGAGCGTCGGCTTGCCCGAGGCCATCGCCTCGTTGACGGCGCGCTTGAGCTCGTCGGGCGAGGTGGCATTCACGCCGACGCCGCCGAAGGCTTCCATCATCTTGTCGTAGCGCGCGCCCTTGACGAACACGGTCGTCGCCGGATCGGCGTTGACGCTGTTGACGTCGGTGCCGCGATAGATGCCGTCATTGTTGAAGATGACGACGCAGATCGGAAGGTTGTAGCGGCAGATGGTCTCGACCTCCATGCCGGAGAAGCCGAAGGCCGAGTCGCCTTCCACCGCGAGCACGGGGTGGCCGGTCTCCAGCGCCGCCGCAATCGCCTGGCCCATGCCGATGCCCATCACGCCCCAGGTGCCGACATCGAGGCGCTTGCGCGGCTTGTACATGTCGATGACGCCGCGGGCGAGGTCGAGCGTGTTGGCACCCTCGTTGACGAGGATCGCCTCGGGATGATCCTTGATGACGTTCTTCAGCACGCCGAGCGCACCGTGATAGTCCATCGGCGACTTGTTGTTCATGAGCTTCGGCGCCATCTTGGCGACGTTCTCTTCACGCTTGGACACGATGGCCTTGGTCCATTCGGCCGGCGGCGCGGTCCAGCTCGAACCCATCGCCTGGTTGAACGCCGCGACGACGGAGCCGATGTCGCCGACGACAGGCGCGACGATCTCGACGTTGGAGTCCATTTCCTTCGGCTCGATGTCGACCTGGATGAACTTCTTGGGCGCCTCGCCCCAGCTCTTGCCCTTGCCGTGCGAGAGCAGCCAGTTCAGCCGCGCCCCGATCAGCAGCACGACGTCGGATTCCTTCAGCACCGTCGAGCGCGCCGCGCCGGCGCATTGCGGATGCGTGTCGGCGAGCAGGCCCTTGGCCATGCTCATCGGCAGGAAGGGGACGCCGCTCTTCTCGACGAAGCTCTTGATCTCCTCGTCGGCCTGCGCGTAGGCCGCGCCCTTGCCGAGAATGATGAGCGGACGTTTCGCGCTCTTGAGCACGTCGAGCGCGCGCTTGATCGAAGCGGGCGAGGGGATCTGCGCGGGCGCAGCATCAATCACCTTGACCAGCGACTTCTGGCCGGCATCGGCGTTCATCACCTGGCCGAACAGCTTTGCCGGCAGGTCGAGATAGACGCCGCCCGGACGGCCCGAGACCGCGGCGCGGATGGCGCGGGCGAGACCAATGCCGATGTCCTGGGCGTGCAGCACGCGATAGGCCGCTTTGCACAGCGGCTTGGCGATCGCGAGTTGGTCCATCTCTTCGTAGTCGCCCTGCTGGAGGTCGACGATCTCGCGCTCGGACGAGCCCGAGATCAGGATCATCGGGTAGCAGTTGGTGGTGGCATGCGCGAGCGCGGTCAGACCGTTGAGGAAGCCGGGCGCCGAGACCGTGAGGCAGACGCCGGGTTTCTTGGTGAGGTAGCCAGCGATGCCGGCCGCGTAACCGGCGTTCTGCTCGTGGCGGAACGAGATCACGCGGATGCCTTCGGCCTGCGCCATCCGGCCCAAATCCGTGATCGGGATGCCCGGCACATTATAGATGGTGTTGATGCCGTTCAGCTTGAGCGCGTCGATGACGAGATGGAAGCCATCCGTCAATTCCTGCTCGGTGCCCGGTGCTTCGGACTTGGTCGCGGTATTCAGCATGGGCCTTGTCTCCCTGGTCTCAAGGTCGTTGGGGCGAATTGTTCGCCCTTCTGGTGAAGTTGCTAGTTAAAACAGTTCCTGGCCGTGTGCCTCGACGTAGGCGGCGAGCCCAAGCGTGTGGTCACGCGCACGCTTCTCGGCGAGTTCGGTGTCGCGCGCTTCGAGTGCTTCGATCATGCCGAGATGCTCGGGCAGGGAGGTCGCGGTGCGATCCTTCCGTCCGATCGTCAATTGCCGGTAGCCGCGCACATGCAGCAGCAGGTCGTTGGTGAGATCGACCAGCACCGGCGATTCCGACAGCGAGATCAGCGCCTGGTGGAAGGCGATGTTGGCGCGCGAATATTCCTCGACATGATCCTCGGGCAGACGGTCCTTGCCAAAGTCCTTGAAGAAGTCGCGCAGCGCCGTGATGTCCTTCTTGCGTGCGGTCGTCGTGATCAGGCGCGCGGCCATGCTCTCCAGCGCCGCCCAGGCGCGGATCATGTCGACGATCTCGCTCTTGGTCCGGCGCACCACCATGATGCCGCGGCGCGGCACCGTCTTCACGAAGCCGTCCTGCTCGAGCATCGCGATCGCTTCGCGGATCGGCGTGCGGCTGACACCCAGGCGCTCGGACAGCGCGCGCTCGTCGAGCATGACCGGCTCGGGCGTCGAGTAGATGTCCATCTTGAGGATGGCTTCCTTCAAGGCGTCATACGCCTTGCTCTTGAAGCTGCTCTCCGGGGCAATACGAACGATTGCGATGTCTGCCTCGGCCATGTTCGGCAACGCCTTGGTTGGTTTCCGCAGTGACACGACGATTCTCCTCCAGTGGGAGTCGTCTTTTACAGGAATATTAACCGGAAAGTTTTTGGCATACCACATGCCAGCATGTCAAGCTGCCTATTTTTTGCAGCGTTCTAAGCGATGCCACAGCTTGACAAGTTGGCTTCTGGCATACCAAATGCCATCGCCAGCCATTTTTGATCCAAACCGGCGGAGTAATCTCGGCGTTTGTGCCACTCCGTTCCGCCGCATGGAACAGAGCGCGGCGAATGGCAAGCATCACGTGCAGCCGCGACACGCGCGCTTTGCAAACCAAGAACTGAAGGTCAAGGGAGAAGCCACATGTCCAATTCCAAAGACGCCGTCCGCAAGGTCCTTGACCAGGCCAAGGCGGACAACCGCACCAGCCTGACGGCGCCTGAAGGCAAGCTGGTCTGCGACGCCTACGGCATTCCGGTGCCGAAGGAGGGCGTGGCGAGGTCGGCGGGCGAGGCCGGCAAAATGGCCTCCTCGATGGGCTTCCCGGTGGTGATGAAGATCGTCTCGCCGGACATTCTCCACAAAACCGAAGCCGGCGGCGTCATCGTCGGCCTCAAGACGGCCGAAGACGCCGAGAAGGCCTACGAGACCATTCTCGGCAATGCCAAGAAGTACAAGGCCGATGCCAAGATCGAGGGCGTCCAGGTGCAGCAGATGCTGGCCGGCGGCACCGAAGTCATCGTCGGCTCGATCACCGACGGCTCGTTCGGCAAGCTGGTCGCCTTCGGCCTCGGCGGCGTGCTGGTCGAAGTCTTGAAGGACATTACCTTCCGCCTCGCGCCCGCGACCAAGGAAGACGCGCTCTCGATGCTCGACGGCATCCAGGCGCATGAGATTTTGAAGGGCGTTCGCGGCGGCGAGGCGGTGAACCGTACGGCGCTCGCCGACGTCATCGTCAAGGTCTCGCAGCTCGTCACCGATTTCCCCGAGATCGTCGAGCTCGACCTCAATCCCGTGTTTGCGACGGCGAAGAGCGCGATTGCGGCCGACGTGCGCATCGTCGTCGACTTCGCCTATGTGCCCAAGCCGAAGCCGCGCCCGACCGAAGAGATCGTCGCGGCCATGAGCCGCATCATGCAGCCGAAGGCGGTCGCCGTGGTCGGCGCCTCCGCCGAGGACGGCAAGATCGGCAACTCCGTGATGAAGAACCTCATCAACGGCGGCTACAAGGGCGACATCTATCCGATCCACCCCAAGGCCACCGAGATCCTCGGCTACAAGGCCTACAAGAGCGTCAAGGACGTTCCGGGTGTGATCGACACGGCTGTATTCGCGATCCCCGCGAAGTTCGTGGCGGCGGCGCTCACCGAGTGCGGCGAGAAGAAAATCCCGGGTGCGGTGCTGATCCCGTCGGGCTTCGCTGAAGCCGGCGCGCCGGAGCTTCAGGCCGAGATCGTCGAGGTCGGCAAGAAGTACGACATCCGCCTGATGGGGCCGAACATCTACGGCTTTTACTATACGCCCGCCAATCTCTGCGCGACCTTCTGCACCGCCTATGACGTCAAGGGCCACGCGGCGCTGTCGTCGCAGTCGGGCGGCATCGGCATGGCCATCATCGGCTTCTCGCGCTCGGCCAAGATGGGCGTCTCGGCGATCGTCGGCCTCGGCAACAAGTCCGACATCGACGAGGACGATCTGCTGGCCTTCTTCGAGCAGGATCCCAACACCAACCTGATCGCGCAGCACTGCGAGGACCTCAAGGACGGCCGCGCCTTCGCGGAAGCCGCCAAGCGCGTCTCCAAGAAGAAGCCGGTCGTCGTGCTCAAGGCCGGCCGCACTTCGGCCGGCGCCAAGGCGGCGTCCTCGCACACCGGCGCGCTCGCCGGCAACGACAAGATCTACGAGGACGTGCTGGCGCAGTCCGGCGTGATCCGCGCCCGCAGCTTGCGGCAGCTGCTCGAATTCGCCCGCGGCGTGCCGGTGCTGCCGACGCCGAAGGGCGAGAACGTGCTGATCATCACCGGCGCCGGCGGTTCGGGCGTGCTGCTGTCGGACTCCTGCGTCGACAACGGCCTGTCGCTGATGTCGATGCCGCCGGATCTGGATGCGGCCTTCCGCAAGTTCATCCCGCCGTTTGGCGCGGCCGGAAATCCTGTGGATATCACCGGCGGCGAGCCGCCGATCACCTATGTCAACACCGTCAAGCTCGGCCTGTCGGATGAGCGCATCCATTCGCTGATCCTCGGCTACTGGCACACCATCGTGACGCCGCCGATGGTGTTCGCCCGCAACATGGTCGAGGTGAAGAAAGAGATGGAGGCCAAGGGCTTTGTGAAGCCGATCGTGGCCTCGCTCGCCGGCGACGTCGAGGTCGAGGAAGCCGCCGAATATCTCTACCAAAACGGCATCCCGGCCTATGCCTACTCCACCGAGCTTCCGGTCGAGGTGCTCGGCGCCAAGTACAAATGGGCGCGCGGGGCAGGGCTGCTCTGAGCTTGCTTCGCCTCTCCCCGCTTGCGGGGAGAGGCCGAATTGCGAAGCAATTCGGGTGAGGGGGACTCTCCACGAGTCTAACTGTCACCGTCCTCGCGGAGACTCCCCCTCACCCTGACCCTCTCAGTGCGAGCGAAGCTCGTCGCGGCCCCGCAAGCGGGGAGAGGGAAAAAAGAATAGGGCGAGGGAGAACGGTCAGGTCGCGATGAGCAAGAACGTGATCCGGCGCAAATCGTTTGAGCCCAGGTCGCCCGCAGAGGCCGACCACGAGGGCCGTGACGGCGGCGTGCAATCGGTCGATCGTGCGCTGTCCATCATCGAAACGCTGGCCGAGGACGACGAGGGCTATCGCCTCAGCGACCTCGCCGTCCGCACCGGCCTGTCGGCCTCGACCGTGCACCGCCTGCTGGCGACGCTGGAGAGCCGCCGCTTCGTGCAGTTCGACCGGGCCGAATCCAAATGGCATGTCGGCGTCCGCAGCTTTACGGTCGGCGCGAGCTTTGCGCGGCGGCGCAATTTCACCGCCCAGGCGATTCCTTACCTGCGCAAGCYGCGCGATCTCACCCGCGAGACCGCCAATCTCGCCGTCGTCGATGACGAATTCATCATCGTGCTCACCCGCATGGAAAGCCGGGAGATCATGCGTTCGCTGACCAAGGTCGGCGGCCGCGTCCCCATGGTGACGTCAGGCG
>NZ_JBFULT010000397.1:0-7141 GCF_054049755.1 Bradyrhizobium sp. P5_C11_2 | reverse complement strand
GCCTGCGCGACCGCATCGAGGCGCGAGCGGCGAGCAAGTACCGCGCGACGGAGTTCGAGGGCACGCCGCCGGGAATCGTGCTGCGGAGCATTGATTTTCGGGGGTAGGGGGTAGCGACGGTTCGAACCCGAGCGTGCGCAAGCTTCGCGCGTTTTCGATTGCATCCGCGGGCCCCGTTGCCGCATCAGCTGTTGAAATTAACCTCTTGTTAACCATGCGGTCGCCTAATGTGGACGATTGGGGGATCACCATGTCGGCCCATGTGACGCGACTGAAGTTGCTGCCTGTTTTGGCCGATCCGGCCATTCGTTCGGTTGCCAGGCTGACGGTTCGCGTTGCGGCTGTCCTAGGGAGCAGAGCAATGTTCGGAAAGGACGACTTAGTGGACAATCTCAGTCGCGATCTCGATCGCGCGCGCGGACGACGCGATGCTCTTGCATCCGAAGCCGCGACCCTGACGGCTCAGATCGCCGAAATCGAAGCCCGCCTTTCGGAGGAGAAGAACAGGCGGGAGCGTGATCGCGTCCTCGGCGAAATCGAAGCGATCAAAACCCGAATCAAACAGGCCGGGAGCGCGTTTGCACCTGTTGTCGATGGTCTCTGCAGGGCGATCGAGCAGGCTGCGGCAGTTGTGCCCGAGGCCCGCGAGCTCAACAGCTTCCTGTTATCGGTGGCGGCCGAAATCGACAACGTCATCGATCCGGTGTTGCGCGAACTGGATCAGCGCGCGGATGCGGTGCGCGTCGGCCACGCTGCACTGGACCTCCCGAGTTCGGCCAATGAAGCGCCCATCGTACCGCCCGTCGAACTGCCAAAAGACAACAACGAGCGCCTGCTTCGATTCCCGGCATGGCTGTCCCGTGACAAGGAGACGGAAAAAAAGGAAGCAGCGGAGGGCCCGCGCAGCACGGCCGCGTGAAAAACCGGCGCGCTGCGCTGCTCAGGGCCTGACCGAAATGCAGCCAGCATTTTCAGGGACTTTCTAACCGCGTGAAGTGACCCACTTTTCGTCATGGCCGGGCCTAGCCGTCCGAAGGACGGCGTCGCTTCCGCTCGCCATGGCCGTCCGAAGGACGGCGTCGCTTTCGCTCGCCTATGACCCGGCCATCCACGCCTTTCTTGCCTGGTTGGAGCAGAGACGTGGATGCCCGGCACAAGGCCGGGCATGACGGGCTGGACAGCGGTCCAGGTGCTGGTGCTTGCGACCAGCTCAGTTGCCGGCGCGACGCAGGAAGGCCGGGATATCGAGAGTGTCCTCGTCGGTCGCATTGCGCGGAGAGGAGCGGCCGTAGGGATCGAGCGGCTGAGAAGCTGTATGGCGCGCATATTCAGCATTCGGCGTTGCCGGTGGCCTCGCGGATCGGCCGGCCTCGGGGCGAAGCGGCGGGCTTTCCACTTGCGGAAGCGGTGCACCGCGCTCGATGCGATCGGCGATGCGGCGGCTGTCGTTGCGCAGCCTGCCGGCGAGCTGCGTGAGTGAGGTTTCCGCCGGTTGCGTCTGCTGCGCCGGATCAACATTGTCGATTCCGGTCGCCACCACCGAGACGCGGACGATGCCTTCGAGGCTTTCATCGAACGACGCGCCGACGATGATGTTGGCGTCCGGGTCCGCCTCGTCGCGAATGCGGGTCGCAGCTTCGTCGACTTCGAACAGCATGAGATCCCGCCCGCCGGTGATGGAGATGATGAGGCCGCTGGCGCGCTTGATCGAGGGGTTCTCGATCAATGGATTGGAAATTGCGGCCACGGCGGCGGCGAGCACGCGTTTCTCGCCGGAAGCCTCGCCCCGTCCCATCATCGCCTTGCCCTTCTCGCGCATCACGGAGAGAACGTCGGCAAAATCGAGATTGATCAGGCCTTCCTTGACGATGAGGTCGCTGATGCAGGCCACGCCCGAATAAAGCACCTGATCGGCAAGGGCAAAGGCATCGGCGAATGTGGTCTTCTCGCTGGCCACCCGGAACAGGTTCTGGTTCGGGATGATCAGCAGGGTGTCGACTGTCTYCAGCAACTCCTCGATGCCGGCTTCGGCAAAGCGCATGCGGCGCTGGCCCTCGAAGTAGAATGGCTTGGTGACCACGCCGATCGTGAGGATGCCGAGCTCGCGCGCAGTCCTGGCGATGATGGGTGCAGCCCCGGTGCCGGTACCGCCGCCCATGCCGGCGGTCACGAACACCATGTGCGCGCCGGTCAAATGATCGCGGATCGTATCGATAGCCTCCTCGGCTGCGGCGCGTCCCAATTCGGGCTGCGAGCCGGCGCCAAGGCCTGCGGTCACCTTTGTGCCCAGCTGGATGCGGCGCGGCGCCTTCGACATGGTCAGAGCCTGCGCGTCGGTATTGGCGACGACGAAGTCGACCCCTTCCAGCCCGGCCGTGATCATGTTGTTGACGGCATTGCCGCCGGCGCCGCCGACCCCGAACACGACAATGCGCGCCTTCATTTCACGAATATCGGTCATGCCAGTGATTCTTTCCTCGTGGTTGCTCCGGCAGGCCGGGGATGGAGAAAGGTTCGAGTGCTACCTGCAGGCCGCGCGGTCTGCGCCCACGATGGCCGCGGCCAGATGTCCCAATCGAAGCGCGGCTTGTCCCGCGATCGCGCCGCCGGCCCGGCGACCGCTCCGCAGAGCCGCCACTTCGTCTTCCAGTCGTGCCGCCCACGCATTGGCTGCCATCGTCTCGGCAGCCGCCTGCTTGAGCTCGACGGCCAGGCGATCGGCGCGCTCACGCTCGCGCTCGAAATCCGCCCTGTAGCCGGTTGCTGCCGCTTCGAGCCGCGCGACCTCCGCCTTGAAGGCCTCCGCCTTGAACGCTTCGATCCTTGCCATGGAGGCGGCGATGGGGTCTGCCTGGCGGCCACGCCGTGGGCGGGGCACGTACCGGAGTTCGGAGACATCAACGCTCACCAGCGCTTTGCCATCATCCGAACGCGAGCGCGGCAACCGGCGACGTCTCGCAAGCGAACGCGCGGCCTCGCGCGAGATATTGAGGCGGGCACTGAGATCGGCATACGTCAACAACGCAACGCACATCGGCGCTTCTCCTGGAGCGAACCGGGAAGGCATTTCGGGCTAATGATGGCTGGACGATTACAGCAGGCTAGGCTGCGTTGGTTAATGGACGGTTAACACGCGGGCGGGGCCAGCCGCCCGGCGTGCGCGCCAGGCCCGACCAGGTCCAAGCCCAGTTCACCCGCCTGCGCGACCGCATCGAAGCGCGAGCGGGACACAAATATCAGGCGACGGAGTTCGAGGGCACGCCGCCGGGATCGTGCTGCGGAGCATCGATTTTCGGGGGTAGGGGGCGGGCGGCGCGCAGAGCGCAGAGCAGGCGAGCCGGCGGGGATCCCGCGCCTCACGCGGCCCGGTCGAGTTCCTTCTCGTAGGCTTTCAGGCTTCCCTTCAAGGTCTCTTCGAGCTTGGCCGTGCGCGATCCGATCGCCGCGTTGGCCGCTCGCACGGCGGCCGCCTCGATCGCCTCGTCGCGGCTGAGCTTGTCGTGATGAAACAGCCATTTTGCGACCGCCGCCCAATCCCACAGCGGGCTGTCGGACGTCACGCGGGCGACCGGCGCGGGAAAATCCTTGGCTCGCTGTCCCTTGGAATATTGCGTCATCGCCGCGCGCGTCATTCCGGTTCGGGCGGCGATATCGGAGAGGCTGACGAGCGGGTCGGGCTCGACGCGATCGACGCGGGCGCCGGCGGCCTGCACGTTCTGCACCGCCGTGACGATGGCCTCGCTGACTGATTTCGCCTCCCGGGTGAAATCGACGATGATGTGGCCCTTCTGGAAGGCGATCGCCGCGTCGTCGCAGCCGGCATCGTAGAAACGCTGCTCGAAATCTTCCGCCGCAGGATCGAGGCCGGACGCAATGATGCTGAATTCGAATTTCTTCACTTGTCCTCCTCGCCTCCGTGCGGGCAGCRCCCGATCGCCCGCATCACTTGGCGTGCGTGGTCCTCCGGGTTCTTCGGTGTGCCGTTCACGCCGACCTGGCAGCCATCACGACCGGCATGCGGGCAGAACAGYCGCCCCCAATGCCCCATCTTGCGCCACCGCCAACCAATCGACTCGGCGTGCGCGACAACGGCCTCGATCTCCTTGTGCGGATGCCTGGGCCGATCAGCCATGGGGAGACCTGAAGATAGCGGGAGTGTTAACAAATGTCAACATCGTGGCGGCGCCGAGTTGTGTCCGTTATGCGCAGGCAACGATGGTGCGTCTTCGGGTGATGCTACCGGGGCGAGTATAGCGGCAAAGGGGCTATATGTTCGAATTCCGGCGTTAGCGCTGATAGAATTGGGCGATGGTCGCTATGCTGCCCGTAATCTGAGGGTTGTTGGCTAGAAACATTCATCGACGATTCTCGAAACCAAGTGAGAGCACCTCCACTATTGAGTCTCGCAGCGGAATCACATCCTGCGACTTTGAGTGGGTTGCGATATTTCGGATCACTGCCGAGATGTGCTCGAATTCGTTTAGTTCACGCGCGAGCTGCAGAAGCAGGCGTCCTTTTTGCCGCGGATATGATGTCGAAATGATATTCAGCAAGACGGCTGCGATTTTCTGATCAAGCTGCTTCTTGGCGGGCCAGGGTGCGAGAGCCTCGCGCAACAGCAAGAGCGCCTTCTTCATGAAGACTGTTTTGTCCGAGTAGTGCTCGAGAAGCTTCGGCCCAAGCGGCTCAATAACAAGGCTACGGATCAGCCGTGCTAAACGTTTCTCCTGTGTTGRGAGTTGTCGAATGTTCTCAGAAATCGAGCGAAGATGCTCCGTCTCTTTCTCTCGAGACGATTTAGTTCGGCCCGCTTGAACTTTCTTCTTTAGATCTAAGCCACGTCCGGTGGCTTGCCGCGCAAATCGAAGCAACTTCTCAAGTTTGAAGCCCTTCACTGCTCCTGCTTTTTGATCCAGAAKGAAAGCAGGAAGTTCTATCGATAAGCGATCTTTATCGAGCTGCACAGAAAGGAGCGAATTTCCCAATAATTCGTCCTCAATCTGTAGGCTTTTTGCGTTGCGGGCGCCGGCTAGGACGTTCAACAACTCAATTATCAAAACTGCATCGACGAACCAAAGAATAGCGTCATCTTTGCTCTTCAGCTCTAGAGACTTCGATCTGACGGCTTCAGCCGCCGAGCGTGTCGCCAAAGCGTCATTCCCACAGAACCGCGCGAAGTTCATGCGAACAAGCGGGGTGTCTATGTGGCCAACCCATTGCCGTACGATGGGTGCAAGCTTGTTTCTTGGGCCGGTGTGTGGCTCTCCGTTTGGGTCGATCAACGCAAATAGTTCTTTCTCTCCAACGCGAACCTCTTTTGGCTCGCTAACCGGTACGATGTTTGAACTGCCTTCGAACAGCTCGAATCCGACAATACGCTGATTCCTGCCGACGCGTTGAACGTAAGCGACGTTACTGTCCGCGCGCGATCGGACAAGAGGAATTGCGAATCCGGGTTGCGTCCAGAACGGCACGGCCAGCGATGTTACAAGGCCTTCGTCGAGCAACATGTCGCGGTGATGATGTGAGTTATCGTTCGTCATAACCAACCCTGACGCCTGTAGATGGTCTGAATCAAATTCCGAACCACAAAGTGATTCTCGCCAGGGCGGCTGCCGCTTGTCCATACGTAGTCATACACGTCTACGTCAAAAGCTCTTAGCGCGCCGCCGATCTTGGCATCTGCAGCGAGCGTGTCTGGCAGCACCGCAGCTACAACGCTTTTTCGCAACTCGATCGCATCCTTAAAGATGATTTCGGGTGTCGATGCACGATCGTCAAGATCGCCAGATGAGGTCGCGCCGTTTGCCAGCGCCAGTTTCTTGTAACAATCCGCTTCGAAATTCGAACTAGGAACATCGAAGGTCATTAGGGGGGTGTTACGAAGGAAGTTCTCATTGGTGCCGAATACGGCGGTTACGAGTTTGGCAGCAGACTGTATGTCTGGTGCGAGAAGAAAGTCGAACAGAGGCATGTAAGGATGAAGGAACGCGTCCATCATGTTATCGACAAAGGCGCCGCTGTCGAACGGAAAAACGTACGCCGGAGTTGGAACCGTCGCTGGATCTAGTATGAGGACGGACGGAAATAGAGCCGACAAAGTAGTTGGTGCGAATTCAAATTTCCCGCGAAAAGCTGCGCGCCCGTAAAACGCATAAGTGACAAGCTCACCCAAGACAGAGCATTTTTCGTATGCTTCTATTCGTCCTGCGGTGATGAGATCCCTCAACAAATAGCTGCTAGTAATATGCGTTAGACCGAGAATCTTCGTTGGCGCAGGAAGGTGTTGGACAAATTCTGAGAGTTCGTCGTGCGCGGGTCGACCGCTGCGCGGTCTAAGATCTCTAGTCAATTTTCCCTCATCGAAATGTCAGATAAAAAAAGTGCTCGCAATTTTGAGAATAGCCGCGCTGCGCCGTGCGCGCCAGAGTTGTGATTGGCGTCGAGTTGGCTTTGAGTCGCAAACAAAAACGGCCGGATCTTCCGATCCGGCCGTCACGCAAAACTCTACTTGGCTAAGCCTACGCCACGCGACGCAACTTAGCCCCCGCCCTATTCGAAAAAATCCGCTTAGCTGGCCTTCTTGACCGGCGCGGTCGTCGGACCGACCTTTTTCTGGATGGCGCGCTTCAGCTCGAGGGCGCGCGGCGACAGGGCGTCGGCCTTGGCCTTGAGCAGGAAGGCGTCGAGGCCGCCATTGTGGTCGACGCTCTTGACCGCGTTGGTGGAGACGCGCAGGCGCACGTTGCGCTCCAGGGCTTCGCTGATGAAGGTCACGTTGACCAGGTTCGGCAGGAAGCGGCGCTTGGTCTTGATGTTGGAGTGGCTGACCTTGTGGCCGACCTGGGGGCCCTTGGCCGTCAGTTCGCAGCGGCGAGACATGTCAAAATCCTCAATCTTTCCCCCAATGATTTGCGGCCGCCATCCGGGGCGCCACGGGGGCAAATTCTCTGTCCTTGCAGGGAGCGGCGGACGTATAGGGGGGAAGCGGCGGACAGTCAAGGCGACCGGGGCCCGTTTCGCCTCTCCCCGCGTGCGGGGACAGGCCGGAATGCGCGCGATTAGCGCGGATTCCGGGTGAGGGGGAGTCTCCGCGAGGGCAGCTCTCACCGTCCCCGGGGAGAGCCCCCCTCACCCCAAC
>NZ_JBFULT010000396.1:0-7147 GCF_054049755.1 Bradyrhizobium sp. P5_C11_2 | reverse complement strand
TCAGGGCGGGCGGCGAACACGACTTCCACGACGATGACGACGGCCGCGGAGACGACAGGCACTGATCGTCGCGCCTGTCCTCGTGCTCCGGCTGCAGCGCAGCGCCTCCTCGGCGGTGCGCTGCAGAGCCCGGGCGATGCTTCAACGCGAGGGCCAGCTAGACGCGGACAGCGCTACTTCTTCACCTTGCTCGCATCCATCTTGATGCCGGGATCGAGCATCTTGGTCGTGAAGGCCGTCGTCACGTCGAACGGCTTTTCCATGCCGAGATAGGTCTGGACCAGCTCATAGTCCTTCTTCATCCGTTCGCCGTCGATCCAGCCGAGCGACTTGGTCGTCGTGAACTCGTCGGTCATCAGGAACTTGATGCGCTCCCACTGCCGCTCCTGGTTCTCCTTGTCGAGACCGGAGACCTGGTCGAGCAGCGCCTTCAGGCACGGGGTGACGTCGGCAACGCAGGCCGCAAAGGCCTTTTGCGTGACGCGGACGAAGTCCTCGACGAGCTTTGGATTCTTCTGGAGATAGACGCCGTTGACGATCAGCGAATTGCCGTAGGGGTTGAGGCCGATGTCCTTCCAATTGACGAAGCCGAGGTCGGCGCCGAACTCGATCGCCTTCACGTCGTGCTCGTTGTAGAAGTCGCTGATGATATCGACGGTGTGGCTCTTCAGCGCCGCGACCTTCGCGGTCGGCCCGATATTGACGAAACCGACGGCATCGGGCGCAAGGCCTGCGGCCTTCGCAAAAGCGGGCCACATCACGCGCGAGGCGTCGCCGGGCGGGTTGCCGATCTTGTGGCCGGCAAAATCCTTGACCCCGTTCACGCCGTAGCTCTTCAGCCAGTAGAAGGTCTGGCCGGTGTTGGCGTAGACGCTCATCACGGCAACAGTGTCGGCGCCCTTGCTCTTGGCCACCAGCATGGTGGCGAGATCGGCGACGCCGAATGGCGAGCCGCCGGACCCGACCTTGGCCGCGGAGACGCCAGAGCCCTTGCCGGTTTCGATCGTGAGGTCGATGCCCGCCTTCTCGTACCAGCCCTGCGCCTTGGCGTAATAATAGGGCGAGTGATCGGCCGTCGGCGTCCAGTTCAGGATCAGATTGACCGCCTCGCCCGCATTCGCGGACACCGCCGGCATACCGAGCATCAGGGCCAAGACGATCGCCGAGCCCAGAGCCGAGCCCGCCGCCTGCAAACGCTTCATCGCATCTCTCCTCATTGCCGCGACCCGGCTTGTCGCTCTCCCCGTGTGAGGCTACCAATGCAACAAGTCCGCCCTCCAATTGTCAACTGTTTGGTTGGAAATGCCTGCAAAACGATCTGGCGACACCGTGCCGCAGCGGCGCGACCCCGTCGCCACCCGCCGAAAACTGCTCACCGCGGCGCGCCTGGAATTCGCCCGGCACGGCTTTGCCGGCGCCCGCGTCGACGAGATCGCGGAGCGCGCAGGCGTCAACAAGCAGCTCGTCTATCATTATTTCGGCGACAAGGACGCGCTCTACCTCGCCGTGCTCGAATGGGTCTACGAGGACATCCGCGAGCAGGAGCGCAGACTCAATCTCGAAGGCCTGCCGCCGGAAAAGGCGATCCGCAAGCTGATCGAGGCCTCGTTCGATCACCTCGCGGCAAACCCGGATTTCATCGTGCTCCTCAACGACGAGAACCGCGGCGGCGYCCGCCATGTCCGCGGCTCGACCCGGCTGGAGGCGATGCATTCGCCGCTGGTGAAAAGCGTCTCCCACATCCTCAACGAGGGGGTGCGCAGCGGCGTGTTCCGCAAGGGGATCGACCCCGTCCAGCTCTATATCTCCATCGCGGGCTTAAGCTATTTCTTCTTCTCGAACACCCCGACGCTGTCGGCGATCTTCGGCAAGGATCTGTCCAGCCGCGCCCAGCGGCGCGCCCGCCGCAGGCATGTCGCAGATCTGGTGCTGCAGTCGCTCAGGCCATAATCAACCAACTGGTTGAAACTTGCCGCAGGGACGGTTAGGCTTGTCGTCGTGGCCGGGAGGCCGCAGCAACGGGGAGCAAACGGTGACAGGTGACGGAGCAAGTCCGGCGCGCAGCTTTGCGATCATCCTGATCGTGCATCTCGCCGTGCTCGTGCTCTGGCAGGTCGCGGTGGATGCCTTCCACGTCCCGAAATTCATCCTGCCCTCGCCGCTCGCGACGGTGCAGACGCTGGGAACCGCGAACTACGCCTGGGGCGCCAATACGCTGGTCACCGCCAGTGAGATCCTCGGCGGCTTCGCGCTTGGCGCCGTCGTCGGCGTTGCGCTGGCCGTGATCTTCAGCTGGGCGCCGCTGGTGAGCCTGGTTCTGCTGCCGCTGTTCGTGACGCTGAACATGATCCCGAAGGTCGCGCTCGGCCCGCTCCTGATCGTCTGGTTCTCCTACGGCATCGTGCCGAACATCCTGATCGCGTTCAGCATCTGCTTCTTCCCGATCCTGCTCACCACCGCGCGCGGCCTGCGCGAGGTCGAGCCCGACCTGCTCGATCTCGTCAAATCGCTGCGCGGCTCGCGCTGGACGCTGTTCCGCAAGATCCAGCTGCCGGGATCGCTGCCTTACATCTTCTCCGGCATGAAGGTCGGCGCCATCCTGGCGGTCGCCGGCGCCATCGTCGGCGAGTTCATCGCCTCCGAGCGCGGGCTCGGCTACCTCATGATCCAGGTGCAGTCGTCGCTCGACACGCCCGCGATGGTGATGGCCGTCGTGCTGCTGACGCTGCTCGGCGTCGCCCTCTACGGCCTCGTCCTCGCCCTCGAACGCATGTTCGTGGTCGGCGACGCAAGACAGACCTGAAACGGCAGACCTGAAAACGGCAGACCTAACCGACCAAGGACCGATCGATGCTCCTCACCCGCCAGACCCTGCCGAAGACCATCCCGGACATCGCCGCACTCGACGATCTCCTGTGCCGGCCGACCCAGGCGCTCATCGACGACCTCGCCAAGGTCGACGGCGACATCATGATCCTCGGCGTCGCCGGCAAAATGGGACCGACGCTGGCGGGGCTCGCAAAGGCGGCCGTGCCGGGTCGCCGCGTCATCGGCGTGGCCCGGTTCAGCGACCCCAGCGTCAAGGACTGGCTGCATGAGCGCGGCGTCGAGACCATCAATTGCGACCTGATGAATGAGGCTGCAATCAAGGCGTTGCCGCAGGCGCCGAACATCATCTTCATGGCTGGGCGAAAATTCGGCGCCGAGGGCGATCTGTCGCTGACCTGGGCGATGAACGCGCATGTGCCGGCGCTCGTCGCGCAGGCGTTCCCATCGTCGCGGATCGTGGCGTTCTCGACCGGCTGCATCTATCCCTTCGTGCCGGTCGACGGCAAAGGCTCGACCGAGGAGATGGCGCCGAACCCGCCCGGCGAATACGCCCAGTCCTGCGTCGGCCGCGAGCGCATGTTCGAATATTTTTCGCGCAAGTTCGAAACGCCGGGCCGCCTGTTCCGGCTCAATTACGCCATCGACATGCGCTACGGCGTGCTGCACGATATTGCGACAAAGGTGCTGACGGGCACGCCGATCGACGTCAGCCTTGGCCACGTCAATTTCATCTGGCAGGGTGATGCCTCGTCGCAGGCGCTGCGTTGCCTGGCGCACTGCACGGCACCGACCTCGCCGATCAATGTCAGCGGTCACGAGATCCTCGCGGTGCGCGATCTCGCCGCAAAATTCGGCGCAAGGTTCGGCCGCGCGCCGGTGCTGACAGGCAAGGAAGAGCCGACGGCGTGGCTGACCGACACGTCACAGGCGGTCGAGCTGTTCGGCCTGCCCGTCGTCGATACCGAGCAACTGATCGCCTGGACCGCGGACTGGGTGTCCCGCGCGATGCCGAGCCTCGGCAAGCCCACCAAATACGAGGTGCGCGATGGACGCTACTGACGGCCCGCCCATCCTCAAGCTCGGTGTCGAGGACGCGATGGCCGGGCTGGTGCTGTCGGCGGAAGCGCACTGGAATCAGACCGAAGAGGATTGGCGCGTTTTCCTGCGCGATGGCGTCGTGTTCGGCATCCGCGACGGCGCACGACTGGTCGCGACCGCGGCACTGCTGCCCTATTCCGGCAACAACGCCTGGATCAGCATGGTGCTGGTATCAGGCACGCATCGCCGCCGCGGCCTCGCAACGCGCCTCGTCGACGCATGCCTGGAGACGGCGCGCAAGAACGGCCTGACGAGTTGGCTCGACGCGACGCCCGACGGCGTTGCCGTGTACGGGCCGCTCGGCTTCACGCCGACGCTGCAATTGCGCCGGCTGAAACTGGCGGGCTCCGTGCGAGCCGAAGCGCCACCGTCTTCATCCGCAACCATCGATGCGCTGCGCGCGCGGGACCGGCGGGCCACCGGCTTCGACCGGACCAGCCTCCTCTCAGCCTTCGCACAACGCTCGGGCTCGCGCATCGTCGCAGCGAATGGATGCATCGCGCTGGTCCGCGACGGACGGACCGCACGCCATATCGGCCCCCTGTTTGCCGATCATGCCGCCGAAGCGCTGGGCCTTGTTCACGCGATCGCGCGATCCGAGACCAGCCCCCTCCTGATCGACGCCGTCGCCTCGCAAGCCGCGTTCCTGGAAGGATTGACCGCATCGGGCTGGACCGTTGAACGGCCGTTCCAGCGCATGCGGTTCGGCCCCGCCACCACCGCGGGCGAGGAAATGCCATTCGCCGTCGCCGGCCCGGAATTCGGATAGGACATCATGCACCACAGCCAGATCAACTCTGACGTCCGCAAGCTGATCGCCGACGGCACCGTGCTGCCGGCGCATCCGCTCGCACTCACCGCCGAGCGTCAGCTCGACAAACAGCATCAGCGTGCGCTGACACGCTACTATATCGACGCAGGTTCCGGCGGCCTTGCCGTCGGCGTGCACACGACCCAGTTCGCGGTCCGCGACGTCGGCCTCTATCGTCCCGTGCTTGAGCTCGCCGCCGAGACCGCGGCCAACTGGACCCAGCGACCRCTGGCGATGGTTGCAGGCCTAGCCGGTCCGACCAGGCAGGCGGCGACCGAGGCCCGCACCGCGCGCGACATCGGCTATCATGCCGGCCTGCTCAGCCTCGCCGCGATGAAGAGCGCCTCCGAGGACGAGATCATCGCGCATTGCACGGCGGTCGCCGCCGAGATTCCGCTGGTCGGCTTCTATCTCCAGCCGGCGGTGGGCGGCGTCATCCTGTCGAGCCGGTTCTGGCAGCGCTTTGCCTCCATCGACAATGTGATCGCGATCAAGATCGCGCCGTTCAACCGCTACCGGACGCTCGACGTGTTGCGCGGCGTCGCGGCCGCCGGCGCGCTCGACCGCGTCGCGCTCTACACCGGCAATGACGATCACATCCTGCTCGACCTCATGCTGCCATTCGACCTGCGCGACAACGGCGTCACCACGCGCACCTATTTCAAGGGCGGCCTGCTCGGTCACTGGTCGGTGTGGACCGCAAGCGCCATCAAACAGTTCGAACGCTGCAGGGCGGCGCGGCACAAGGATAGTGTGCCGGCCGATTTGCTGGCGCTCGACGCCCGTGTCACCGACTGCAACAGCGCCTTCTTCGACGTCGCCAACAATTTTCACGGCTGCATCGCCGGCTGCCACGAGGTGCTGCGGCGCCAGGGCCTGATGCAGGGCCTGTGGTGCCTCGATCCGGACGAGGGCCTGAGCCCGGGGCAGCAAGACGAGATCGACCGCGTCTGCCGCGAGCACGCCGACCTCAGCGACGATGCGTTCGTGGCCGCCAACCTGGACAAATGGCTGGCATGACCGCAGAGCCCTTCATCAGCCTGCGCGGCGTCCGAAAAGTCTATCGCAGCGGCGGCGCCGAGTTTCTCGCGGTCTCCGACGTCACCATGGACGTGCAGGAAGGTGAGCTGGTGTCGCTGGTCGGCCCGTCCGGCTGCGGCAAGACCACGGTGATGAAGATTTTGGCCGGCCTGCACGGCGCCGACGGCGGCACGGTGAAGATCGGCAATGCCAAGAGCCGGTTCGATCCGACCCGCGACATCGGCATGGTGTTCCAGCAGGCACTGTTGCTGAAATGGCGGACCATTCTGGACAATGTGCTGCTGCCGGCCGAGATCGTGGGCCTGCCGATCAAGGCCGCGCGCGAGCGGGCGCGCGACCTGCTCAATTTGGTCGGGCTTGCCGGCTACGAGCAAAAATATCCGCGAGAGCTGTCCGGCGGCATGCAGCAGCGCACCGCGATCGCGCGCGCCTTCGTGCATGATCCAAAACTGATCCTGATGGACGAACCGTTCGGCGCGCTCGACGCGCTGACCCGCGAACAGATGAACCTGGAGATGCTGCGGATCTGGCGCGAGAGCGGCAAGACCATCGTCTTCGTCACCCACTCGATCCAGGAAGCCGTCTTCCTGTCCTCGCACTGCGCGGTGCTGACGGCGGGACCGGCGAAGATGGCCGATTATTTCGCCATCGACCTGCCCTTCCCGCGCGCCCTTCCGCTCAAGACCACGGACGCCTTCGGCGCCTATGCGCGGCGCATCTATGAGAAGCTGGGCCTGGGTGCGGCGTAAGACGGCCAAGCTCGTCCCTGCGCAATCAGTCTCGTAGCCCGGATGGAGCGAAGCGTAATCCGGGACGGTGCCGCTGGCGTGCGGGATCCCGGATTACGCTGCGCTCCATCCGGGCTACGGAGCTGGGCGCGGCGTCAACACCGCGCCCCCTTCTTGCAATCAGGTCTTGTTGCGCATCTTGCTGAGCAAATAGTTGTCGTAGAAGTTTTCCGCGATCTGCGTGTAGAAGAGCAGCTCCTTCATATACGCGTCGTGGCTCTCCTTGGTCCGCTTGAACAGATCGCTCTTGCCGGCGAGCTCGTTCAGGTGCTCCTGGGTCGCGGTGTAGCAGGCTTCCAGCACCGGCTGCGGGAATGCCTTCAGCTCCGCGCCATTGGCGATCAGCCGCTTCAGGGCGGCCGGATTCACGCTGTCGTATTTCTCGAGCATCCAGGCACCCGCCGCGGAGCCGGCCTGGTTGAGGACCGCCTGGTACTGCTTCGGCAAGCTGGCCCATTTCTCGTCGTTGACGATCATGTGCAGCATCGCGCCGCCCTTGAGGAATGTACGGCGTTTCATGATCGGCTTCTCCCTGGATCAAGGCTTGAAATGGACGGCATGGGCCACGGTCTTCCCGGAC
>NZ_JBFULT010000395.1:0-7164 GCF_054049755.1 Bradyrhizobium sp. P5_C11_2 | reverse complement strand
CCCCCAAGAGGAGAGAGCCCTCACCCGGCGCCATAGCCGATGCGAAGCATCGGCGTTCTTGAAGAACGGCGGCCGGGGGCCACCTATGCCGACCTCTCCCGCAAGCGGGAGAGGTGAAAGAGCCCGGAGTTACTAGTTCTTCCGCTCGGCCACGAAGCGCGCGGCAGCCTGCAGCACGGCGGCGCGATCGCCGAAGATCGAGACGGCGGCGTCCGCCCGCGCCAGCAGGTCGCGCACGCGCTGCTTGGCGCCTTCGATGCCGAGCTGGGTCACGAACGTGGTCTTGCCCATCGCGGCGTCCTGGCCCGAGGGCTTGCCGAGCGCGGCCGCATCGCCCTCGACGTCGAGCAGATCGTCGGCGATCTGGAAGGCTTCGCCGAGCGCGCGGCCGTAATCGTCGAGCGCTTGATACTCTTTCTGCGAAGCTTGGCCGAGGATCGCGCCGGCGATGCAGCCATAGCGCAGCAGCGCGCCGGTCTTCATTTGCTGGATACGGGCGACGTCGATCGGCTCGTTGCCGCCAAAGCGGCCTTCGCCGGCGAGATCGAGGATCTGGCCGCCGACCATGCCGCCGATGCCGGCGCAGCGCGCCAGCGCGCGCGTCAGCAGCAGCCGCACATTGGCGTCGCGATGGATCTCGTCGCGGGTGATGATGTCGAAGGCGAGCGTCAACAGGCCGTCGCCGGCGAGGATCGCGGTGGCGTCGTCGGTCTTCTTGTGCAGGGTGGGACGGCCGCGGCGCAGGTCCGAATTGTCCATCGCCGGCAGATCGTCATGGATCAGGGAATAGCAATGGATGCATTCGAGCGCGGCGCCGGCGAGCAGCGCCGCCTCCCGCGGCACGCCGAACACGGCCGCGCTCTCGACCACCAGGAACGGCCGCAGGCGCTTGCCGCCGTTGAGGCTGGAATAGCGCATTGCGTCCATCAGTCGCTTGGGCCGTGCGATCTCATCGGGCAGGATGTCGTCCGTCAAGAGACGGCTGAGCAGGGCTTCGGTATCATCAGCGGTCTTGTCCAGACGTTTGGCGAAATCGGACGGGGACGTGCTGGTCATCAAGAAAGGCTCCAGAACTAAAATTCGGCGGGACAATCCTTTAAGAGCCCGCCTCAGTCAATCGTTTGGCAGGCCTAAAAAGTGCTGGAAAAGGCCAGAATTATCACAGACTTAATGGACGGGCCCAGAGCCGCGTTTCATTTTGCGCCGGAAAGGTCGATTTGCGCATCGTCAAAATCCTGCTGCTGATGCTCGCGGTCGCAGCTCTCGCGCCCTATGTGATCGCGCCGTTCTACCGCACCGGCCACCCCGTTTCGACGCTGATGGCCTGGCGCAGCTTGCGGGGCGCGCCGATGCAGCGGGAATGGATCGATCTGGCGGCGATGTCGCCCTCACTGCCGCGCGCCGTGGTCGCGGCTGAGGACGCCCATTTCTGCAAGCATCGCGGCATCGACTGGGGCGCGCTGCGCGAGGCCATCGACGACGCGAAGGAGGACGGCACGCCGTTCCGGGGCGCCTCCACCATCACCCAGCAGGTGGCCAAGAACCTGTTCCTCTGGCAGGGACGGGACTTCGTCCGCAAGGCGCTGGAATTCCCCCTGGCGCTGTGGATCGACCTGGTCCTGCCCAAGCCGCGGATTTTGGAGATCTACCTCAACATCGCCGAGCTCGGCCCCCAGGGCCAGTTCGGGGTGGAAGCGGGCAGTGCCTATGCCTTCGGCAAATCGGCCGCCAGCCTTTCCCCCCGGGAGGCGGCGCTTTTGGCCTCGATCCTGCCGAATCCGGTCAAGCGCAGCGCCAGAACCCCCGGCCCGGGCGTCCGGCGGCTGGCCGGGACCTACGTGGCGAGGGCGCAGGCGAGCTCGCTTGCGACCTGTTGGCGGGAAAATCGCTGATTCTGAGCCCTTTTCGGCCGTATTTTCCGGTCCAAAACCCTAGCATTACGGCCAGCCTTCCTCTATAAGCCCGGCCTTGATCGGCATTTCGCTCGCCCCGTTTCGGGTGCTGAGCCGTCCCGCGGACGATGCCCGGACAACACCAATCCCTAGAGGATATTGAAATGGCCGTTCCGAGAAGAAAAACCTCGCCGTCGCGCCGTGGCATGCGCCGCTCGGCAGACGCCATCAAGAAGCCGACCTATGTCGAGGACAAGGACTCGGGCGAACTCCGCCGTCCGCACCATCTCGACCTCAAGACCGGCATGTACAAGGGCCGTCAGGTCCTGAAGAAGAAAGAGTCCTGAGACAGGATTCTTTCTCGGGCAGGAGCATTTCGCCTGCCTGATTTCGGCCAACCCATGAGATATGACGGTGACGGCGGCGGAGCGAATGCTTCGCCGTCGCGTTGTCTTGCCCGGACATCTTGATCGAGAAGGCATTTCGCCGATGGTCGGTTTCCCGCTGCTTCTGATTCCGCTTGCGGTCTACAACATCATCGCCTTCCTGATGCCCAGCGTCTCCTTCACGGATGTGCTGTTCAAGGTGCCGATGATCACCGGCGAGACCTGGCCGGTGACGCTCGCCGACGTGATGCTCGCGCTCGGCATCGTGCTGCTGCTGCTCGAGGTGGTCAAGGGCGCGCGGCCCGGCTCGAAATTCCTGATGGATCATTTGCTGTCGCTGATCGTGTTCGGCGCGGCGGCGGCCGAATTCGTGATGTGGCCCAAATTCGGCAACTCCACCTATTTCCTGCTGGTGCTGCTCGCGATGGCCGATTTCCTCGGCGGCATCGCCCAGCGGACGCGCCGTCGCGTCGCCTATGTCGCCGAGACGGCGCCGCGCAAGGCCAAGCGACAGGCCGAGGCGCCGGCCGACGAAGTCGTCTCCGGGCACAAGTTCGAGCCGGTGTCTGCGCCGCAGCCGGCACCGGTGCCGCCCGCAGCCTCGGCGCAATCGGTCGCCGAATCCGTGCTGATGGATCACCCCGCGCCGAAGCCTGTGCAGAGCATTCCGCCTTCGCCGGAAATCCCCTCGCCGCATTTGCAGCCGGGCAACGGCAACGGCACGCCGTCCTCGCCTGACGCGCCGCGCTGATCGACCTCAAGCCACCTGTCGGGTGCGCGCGCTGACGCTTCCCAGCGGATGCTTGTCGCCATAGGCAAGCCGCGCGGCGGCGGACGAAGCCGGGCGCAGCCGGCCGGCCTGAGACACGCGCTCGGCATTGTCGATGAGCTGGGTGACGAAGCTCGGATCGGGGCGCGGCAGCGGGACCATCCTGTGCACCCATTCCAGCGTCGGGGTCAGCACCACCACTGCGGTGCTCGTCTCCCGCTCCGCCTCTTCCGATCGATCGGTCCTACCCATCGCAACACCGTCAGCCCGGCCAACTGTCGCGTTTCGGGACGAAACGCCTGGGCCTGGTGATGGTCTCGCAAGGCTTATGCCGGGCGGGCCGAATTGGTTCCGGGTTGCTTCGGCACATGGTTTCCAAATTGTTTATGAACTTTGCCTAGGGTCGGAGCCGAATCTGGCTCTATCTTGTGCCGGCTCAGGACTTCCTGCTGTCCCGAATCGAGGCGATTTTGACCCCCGCATTGCCGCAAGCCTCCGACATTCTGGCCGCCCTCGGACAGGCCGTGTTCGCCTGGGATATCGCCAACGACGCCATCGTCTGGGGTGAGCAGGTCGCAAGTGTCTTCCCCGGCATCCCCGCCGAGCGGCTTGCGACCGGCGCCGAATTCGCCAAGCTGATCGAGCCCGTGCAATCGCTGCGGTCGGCCGCGCTGGCCCAGACCTCCGCCGTGCACGGCGCCGACGGCACGCCCTATCGGGTCGAGTACGGCGTGCGCATGAGCGCCTCCGATCCCATGATCTGGATCGAGGAGACCGGCCGCTGGTTCGCCGGTCCCGACGGCCGCCCGGTGCGGGCGATCGGCTCCGTCCGCATCAACAACGAGCGCCACGCCCGCGACGAGGAGCTGACAAGGCTCGCCCGGCTCGATCCCCTGACCGGCGAGCTCAACCGCTCCCATTTGATCGCGGCGCTGGCCGAGGCGATCGAGGAGACGGCCCGCTTCCGCTCGACCGCAGCCTTCATGCTGGTCGGCATCGACCATCTCGCGCGCGTCAACGACGCCTTCGGTTTCGATGTCGCCGACGCCGTGATCCTCGACGTGGCAAAACGCATCCGCGCGCGGCTGCGCGGCGGCGACGTGCTGGGCCGCTTCTCCGGCAACAAGTTCGGCCTGATCCTGAAGAACTGCACCGTCGACGACATGAACGTCGCCGCCGAGCGCTTTCTCGCCGGCATTCGCGACGAGGTGGTGCCGAMCCGATCCGGCCCGGTGTCGGTCACCGCCTCGATCGGCGCGGTCAGCCTGCCGCGCTATGCCCGCAACACGGACGAGGCGGTCAACCGCGCCCATGAAACGCTGGACGCCGCCAAGCGCCGCCGCTCTGGCTCGTTTGCGGCCTGGCGTCCGGATGCCACGCGCGATGCGCAGCGCCGCGTCAACATCCGCGTCACCGACGAGATCGTCACCGCGCTGAACGAGCGCCGCATCAAGCTCGCCTATGAGCCGGTGGTGTCGGCGGCCTCGCGCGAGGGCGCGTTCCATGAATGCCTGGTGCGGATGGATCAGGGCGACGGCCAGGTGCTGCTTGCGCCCGACATCGTGCCGGTCGCCGAGCGGCTCGGCCTCATTCGCCTGGTCGATCATCGCGTGCTCGAGCTCGTGGTCGCCGAGCTCGCGGCTGCGCCGGAGATCCGGCTCAGCCTCAACATCTCGCCCGACACCACCATGGATCCGGACTGGTGGGCGGGAATCGAATCGCTCATGCGCGCCCATCCCGGCGTTGCCGAGCGGCTGATCGTGGAGATCACCGAGACGGTCGCGATCCAGGACATCGACGACGTCCGCGGCTTCGTCACGCGGCTGAAGAATTTCGGCAGCCGCATCGCCATCGACGATTTCGGCGCCGGCTACACCTCGTTCCGCAATTTGCGCAAGCTCGGCGTCGACATCGTCAAGATCGACGGCGCCTTCGTGCAGAACATCACCCGCTCCGCCGACGACCGCGCCTTCGTGCACACCCTGATCGACCTCGCCCGCCGCCTCGACATCGAGACGGTCGCCGAATGGGTGCAGGACGAAGAGGCGGCTCACATGCTGCGCGACTGGGGCTGCGACTACATCCAGGGCCGCCTGATCGGGCTGGCCTCGGCCGAGCGCCCATGGTGCGCACCGCCGGACAGCGCGCTGCCCGCGGCGGGCTGACAAATTGTAGGGTGGGTTAGCCGAAGGCGTAACCCACCACTGTTCATATCCGCGGAGGCAGAAGTGGTGGGTTACGCTTCGCTAACCCACCCTACGAAGCCTTCACGCCCCCTCATCCAGCGCCACCAGCTCGCGCTTCTTGCGCAGTGCGGGCAACAACGGCGCGATCAGGAGCACGATTGCGAGCGCAAGGCAGGCCGCCGAGATCGGCCGTTGCACGAAGGTCCAGAGATCGCCCTGCGACAGGATCAGCGACTTGCGCAGATTGTTCTCCATCATTGGCCCCAGCACGAAGGCCAGCACCAGCGGCGCCGGCTCGAAGCCGAGCTTGCGCATGAAATAGCCGATGATCCCGAACGCGATCATCACATAGACGTCGAACACGTTGTTGCTCGAACAATAAACGCCCAGGATCGTGAACAGGATGATCAGGGGGAACAGGATGTTGTAGGGCAGCTTCAGCAGCTGCACCCACATGCCGATCATCGGCAAATTGAGGATCAGCAGCATGACGTTGCCGATATACATGCTGGCGACGATGCCCCAGAACAGGCCGGGGTTTTGCGTGATCAGAAGCGGCCCCGGTTGCAGGCCGTGGATGACGAAGGCGCCGAGCAGCAGCGCCATCACCACGTTCGGCGGGATGCCGAGCGTCATCAGCGGAATGAATGCGCCGCCCGCCGCCGCATTGTTGGCGGATTCCGGTCCCGCGACGCCCTCGATCGCGCCGTGACCAAAACGCTCCGGTGTCTTCGACAGCCGCTTCTCCAGTGCATAGGACGCAAACGAGGCCACCACCGCGCCGCCGCCCGGCAGGATGCCAAGCAGGAAGCCGAGCAGCGTGCCGCGCGCGACCGGACCGGCGCTCGCCTGCCAGTCCGCCTTGTTGGGCAAGAGCTGCGTGATCTTCGCGTTGATGATGTCGCGCTTGATGGCCTGCTCGGTGTTGAGCAGCACCTCGGCGACGCCGAACAGGCCCATCACCACGGGCACGAGCCCGATGCCGTCGATCAGCTCCATGCGGCCGAATGTCAGCCGCGGCTGCGCCGTGATGCTGTCGAGCCCGATCAGGCCGAGCACCACGCCGATGCACGCCATCAGCAGCGCCTTTGGCATCGAGCCTTGCGTCAGGAAGGTGAGCACGACCAGCCCGAGCACCATCAGGCTGAAATATTCGGCCGGGCCGAACGCGATCGCGATGCTGGCGAGCTTTGGCGCCACCAGCATCAAGGCGACCAGCGCAAACGTGCCGGCGATGAAGGAGCCGAACGCGGAGATGCCGAGCGCGGGGCCGGCGCGGCCCTGTTTCGCCATCTGGTGACCGTCGATGCAGGTCACGACGGAGGCCGCTTCGCCGGGAATGTTGACCAGGATCGAGGTGGTCGAGCCGCCATACATCGAGCCGTAATAGATGCCGGCCATCATGATGATGCCGGATTCCGGTGTGCCCGACAGCGTCACCGGAAGCAGCAGCGACATCGCCGAGATCGGCCCGATGCCGGGCAGCACGCCCACCAGCGTACCGATGAAAACGCCGATGAAGCAGTAGAGCAGGTTGATCGGCAGCAGCGCGACGCCAAACCCATGCGCGACGTTGACGAGCGTATCCATGCGGTCAGCCGATCTCGAACAGGCCCGAAGGCAGTTGGATCAGCAGGAGGCGCTTGAGCACCCACCACATGCCTGATGGCACCAGCACGGCAATCGGGATCGCCAGCGTCCAGCGCACGGGGTCGATCACGCGCAAGAGCACAAGCATCAGCGGGATCGCCGACAGCAGGAAACCGAGCGGCTCCAGCGCGAAGGAGAATGCCGTGAGACAGGCGATCAGCAGGAGTGGCTTGGTCCAGCGCGTATTCTCCCAGCGCGAGGCCAGCGTCGGCCCGCCCTCGGTGATCGCCGAGACGATGATGGCGGCCGCGAACACGCACATCAGGATGCCGGTGTAGAAC
>NZ_JBFULT010000394.1:0-7181 GCF_054049755.1 Bradyrhizobium sp. P5_C11_2 | reverse complement strand
GGTTCAGCCTTCAAACGGGCCGGATTCGAGGTCAGGCCGGGTGCCGGGAAGCGCCGCGTGAGTATTCCGAATATCATTACCCTGGGCCGCATCATGCTGGTCCCGATCATTGTCTGGGCCATCGTGTCGAGCCAAATGGAGGTGGCGTTTGCCGTCTTCCTGATCGCCGGCATCAGCGACGCCGTGGACGGCTTCCTCGCCAAGCGCTTCAACATGACCAGCGAGCTCGGGGCCCTGCTCGACCCGCTCGCCGACAAGGCGCTGCTGGTCTCGATCTACCTGGCGCTCGGCATCTGGGGCGACATCCCGCGCTGGATCGTGATCCTGGTGGTCTCGCGCGACATCATGATCGTCGCTGCCGTGATCGTATCCTGGCTGTTCGACAAGCCGGTCGAGATGAAGCCGTCGAAGGTGTCCAAGCTGAACACCGCGGCCCAGGTGTCCTACGCGGCCCTGGTGCTGGCCGCGCTTGCCTTCGGCTTCAAGCCGGCGCCCTATGATATGATCCTGATGGGCCTCGTCACGATCTTCACGCTCTCCTCCGTCTCGCTCTATCTCGTCGAGTGGCTGCGGCACATGAGCACGATCGAGGTCAAGTGAGCGCGGAAATGGCCCCGCAAAAGGCCAACTCGGGCGCAATACGTCGAATCTTTCAAGCAAGGCCGGCCGTCCGGCATGGAGCAAAGCAAGCCGTGGCAGGCCGCGTTCATCCCCGACAATTGGCGTTTTCGCTTCCCCATGCGGAAAGCCTGAGCCGGGACAATTTCCTCGAAGGCCCCGCCAGCGCCGCCGGTCTCGCCCTGATCGACAGCTGGCCGGAATGGCCGAACCGGATCATGTGGCTGGCCGGCCCTGAAGGGAGCGGCAAGAGCCATCTCGCCGCGATCTGGGCCGAGGACGCCGGCGCCCGCTCCACCACGGCCAATGCGCTGGCCCCCGCGACCGTCCCGGGCGCGCTTGCGACCGGCGCGCTGGTGGTCGAAGATCTCAAGGCAAAGGACTTTGACGAACGCGCCCTCTTCCACTTGATGAACCTCGCACGCGAAGACGGCGCCTACGTCCTCTTCACCGGCCGCGAGGTGCCGGCTGCGCTCGACATCGAGCTGCGCGACCTGCGCTCGCGGCTGCGTGCCGTCCCGGTGGTCTCGCTGCTACCGCCCGACGACCAGCTGTTCCGCGGCCTGATCGTCAAGTTCTGCACCGACCGCCAGCTCTCCGTCGACGAGAGCGTTGTCAGCTACCTCGTCACCCGCCTGGAGCGGTCCTCAGCCGCCGCCCGGCAGGCCGTCGAACGGCTCGACAGCGAGTCCCTGCGGCTCGGCCGCCCCGTCACCCGGGCGCTGGCCGCCGAGCTCTTGCGCGACGGCTGACCGCCCCCGCGATTCCCTAGGCCGCTTGACGCGGGGACGCGGCGGAACATCAATGTCATCGAAACGTCATCGCACTAACACATGCTCTCGCCGGTTTTGCGCATAAGTCGCAAGGTGAGACGAACAAGATGGACCGACTTCTGATGGACTCCGCGCAAGCCGTTGAAATTAAAGAAAAAATCCAGGAGCCCGAAGGTCAGCCGGCGATCGCTTCCAGCCCCGAGCGCTTCATCAACCGCGAACTGTCCTGGCTGCATTTCAACCGGCGCGTCCTGGAGGAAGCGGTCAATCCCAGCCACCCCGTGCTGGAGCGGGTGCGATTCCTGTCGATTTCGGCGAATAACCTCGACGAATTCTTCATGGTCCGCGTCGCCGGCATCAAGGCCCAGGTGCGCGAGGGCATTGCCGAGCGAAGCCCCGACGGTCTGACCCCGTCCGAGCAGCTTGCGCTGATCAACCGCACCGTGTCCCAGCTCGCTTCCGACCAGCAGGCGATCTGGCGCGACCTGCGCGGCTCGCTGGCCGATGTCGGCATCGTGCTGGTCGACGGCAAGGACGTCACCAAGGCGGAGCGGACCTGGATCGAGGACTACTTCCTCAACAACGTGTTCCCGCTGTTGACGCCGCTCGCGATCGACCCGGCCCACCCCTTCCCCTTCATCCCAAGCCTCGGCTTCACCATCGCGCTCCAACTCACGCGCGCCGCCGACGGCAAGCAGATGAACGCGCTGATCCGCATGCCCGGCAAGATCGACCGCTTCATCCGCATGCCCAGCGAGGGCACGGTGCGGCTGATCACCCTGGAGCAGGCGACCGCCCTGTTCATCAACCGCCTGTTCCCCGGCTACAACCTGCACGGCCATGGCGCCTTCCGCATCATCCGCGACTCCGAGCTCGAAATCGAGGAAGAGGCCGAAGACCTCGTCCGCCTGTTCGAGACCGCGCTGAAGCGGCGCCGCCGCGGCTCGGTGATCCGGCTCGAGATCGACGCCAAGATGCCGGAGCAACTGCGCAGCTTCGTGCAGCACGCGCTGTCGGCCGCCGACGACGAGGTGTTCCTGGTCGACGGCGTGCTCGCCATGAACGAGCTCTCCCAGCTCACCCGTCTCGATCGGCCCGACCTCGAATTCACGCCATACGTGCCGCGCCATCCCGAGCGCGTGCGCGAGCACGGCGGCGACATCTTCGCCGCGATCCGGCAGAAGGACCTGGTCGTCCACCACCCCTACGAATCCTTCGACGTGGTGGTGCAGTTCCTGCAGCAGGCCACGCGCGATCCCGACGTCGTCGCGATCAAGCAGACGCTCTACCGCACCTCCAACAACTCGCCGATCGTGCGTGCGCTTGCCGAAGCCGCCGAAGCCGGCAAGTCCGTCACCGCGCTGATCGAGCTGAAGGCGCGCTTCGACGAGGAGGCCAATATCCGTTGGGCGCGCGACCTCGAACGCGCCGGCGTGCAGGTCGTCTACGGCTTCCTCGAGCTCAAGACGCACGCAAAGCTCTCGATGGTGGTGCGCCGCGAGGGCGGCAGCCTCACCACCTATGTCCACACCGGCACCGGCAATTATCACCCGGTGACCGCGCGCATCTACACCGACCTGTCCTACTTCACCTCGGAGCCGACCATCGGCCGCGACGCCGCGCGCGTGTTCAACTTCATCACTGGCTACGCGGCGCCGAGCGATCTCGAAAAGATGGCGGTGTCGCCGCTGACGCTGCGCAAGCGCATCATCCAGCACATCCAGGGCGAGACCGAGCATGCGCGGCACGGCAAGCCGGGCGCGGTCTGGATGAAGATGAATGCGCTGGTCGACCCCGATATCATCGACGCGCTCTATGAAGCCTCGCAGGCCGGCGTCCAGATCGAGCTCGTGGTGCGCGGCATCTGCTGCCTGCGGCCCGGCATTCCGGGCCTGTCGGAGAACATCCGCGTCAAGTCGATCATCGGTCGCTTCCTGGAACACGGCCGAATCTACTGCTTCGGCATGGGTCAGGGCCTGCCCAGCGCGAAAGCGGCTGTGTATATCTCGTCCGCCGACATGATGCCGCGCAACCTCGACCGCCGCGTCGAGGTGCTGTGTCCGTTGCAAAATCCCACGGTGCATCAGCAGGTTCTCGAACAGATCATGGTCGCCAACCTGAAGGACAATGAGCAGAGCTGGCAATTGTTGCCGGACGGGTCCTCAACGCGTATGAAGACCGCGAAGGGCGAGGAGCCTTTCAACGTCCACAACTACTTCATGACAAATCCGAGTCTGTCTGGCCGTGGAAAGTCGCTCAAGGAATCCTCGCCGCGCCGTCTCACGCGCCGGAACGAACGCCATCAATCCTGATCGGGCGTTGACGTGACTCGGCCGCGCAAGCGCGGCACGAGCGTCGCAGTCATCGATATCGGTTCCAACTCGGTCCGCCTCGTCGTCTACGAGGCGCTGACGCGGAGCCTGATTCCGATCTTCAACGAGAAGACGCTGTGCGGCCTCGGACGTGAGGTGCAGAGCACGGGCCTGCTCGCGCCCGATGCGGTCGACAAGGCGCTGACCTCGCTCAAGCGCTTTCGCGCGCTGTGCCGGGTGATGCAGGTCGGACGCGTGTTCGCCATCGCCACTGCGGCGTGCCGCGACGCCTCCAACGGCCCCGACTTCATCGCCAAGGCCGAGCGCATCTGTGCCGTGAACATCGAGATCCTGTCCGGGCCGCGCGAGGCGCGGCTGTCGGCGCTCGGGGTGATCTCGGGCATCCACCATCCCGACGGCATCGTCGGCGATCTCGGCGGCGGCTCGCTCGAACTGRTCGACGTGCGCAGGAACAGCGTGCGCAGCGGCGTGACGCTGCCGCTCGGCGGCCTCGCGCTCCAGGACCTCGCCCATAAATCGCTCAAGCGCGCCGACCGCATCGTCCGCGAGGCGCTCGACGAGGTGCCGCAGCTCAAGGCGGGCAGCGGCCGCACATTCTATGCGGTCGGCGGCACCTGGCGCGCGCTCGCACGCATCCACATCATCCAGAGCGGCTATCCGCTCCAGGTGATGCACGGCTATTCGATTTCGGCCGCCGAGGCGCTCGACTTCTCGCGTCGTCTCCGTCGTCTTGCGGCCGCCGGCATGCTGGCCGACATCGAGGTCGTCGCCGACGCGCGCCGCCCGCTCCTCACCTATGCCGCGCTGGTGCTCGAGCACATCATTCTCGTGGCCAAGCCGAAGACCATCGTGTTCTCGACCTTCGGCGTGCGCGAGGGCCTGCTGCACGAGAAGCTGTCGGAGACCGAGCGCAACAAGGACGGATTGATCTGCGCGGCCGAGGAGCTCAACCAGCTGCTGTCGCGCTCGGCGCGCCACGCCCGCGAGCTGATCGCCTGGACCGACCGCCTCGCCCGCGTGGTGAAGCTGCGCGAGACCCCGGAGGACCGCCGCTTGCGCCACGCCGCCTGCCTGCTCTCCGACATCGGCTGGCGCGTGCATCCCGACCATCGCGGCGAGCAGACGCTGAGCCTCGTCGTCAATGGCAATTTCGGCGCGATCACCCATACCGAGCGCGCCTTTGTCGGCCTGTCGGTGTTCTATCGCTATGCGGGCCTCAGCGAGGAAAACCAGCCGCCGGTCACCACGCAGGAGTTGCTGACGCCGGCGCAGCTCGAGCGCGCCCGTCTCCTGGGTGCGGCGTTCCGCGTCGCGCATCTGATCTCGGCGGCGCGCCCGGGCGTGCTGCCCGCCACGCATTTCCGCAGCCAGGGGCGCAAGCTGATGCTGGTGTTCGAGCACCGCCTCGGCGATCTCGTCGCCGACCGCGTCGGCAGCCGTTTCAAGCAGCTCGCCCGCCTGATCGGCCGCGCCGGCTCGATCGTGCGACGTTAGAAATTCACTCCGCCGAGACCTTGGCGTGGCGTTCGGAGGCCTCGAGCGCGGCGTTGCTCAGGCTGCGCCGGCGCCAGATATAGCCGGCGACCAGCACCACCACGACGCCGAGCAGCGCGCAGAGATATTCGCCGCCTCCGCCGCCATGGGTGAATTGCGGCGGGATGCGCAAGGCGGCGAGCATCGAATCCAGCGACGCGCCGAACGGGCCGTCRAACAGCGTGTGCAGCCTCGGCGCGATGCCGGGGTCGGTGGCGATCACTTCGCCCGAGATCCAGCCGAGCAGCGCCGCACCGGCCCAGACCAGGACCGGCAGTTTTGCAAGCAGCGCCATGATCAGCGCGGCGCCGGCGACGATCAGGGGCACGCTGATGGCAAGGCCGAGGATCAGCAGCGGCACGCTGCCATTGGCGGCGGCGGCCACCGCAATGACGTTGTCGAGACTCATGACGATGTCGGCGACCACGACGATCTGCACCGCCTGCCACAGATGCGAGGCCGACTCGACGCCCTCCTCGTCTTCCTGTTCGGGCACCAGGAGCTTCGCCGCGATCACGATCAGCGCGAGACCGCCGACCAGCTTCAGGTACGGCAGCTCCATCAGGCTCGCGACGATGCCGGTGAAGATGATCCGCAGCAGCACGGCTGCGCCGGCGCCGAAGATCATGCCCCACAGCCGGTGCCGCGGCTTGAGGCCGCGGCAGGCGAGCGCGATCACCAGCGCGTTGTCGCCGGAGAGCAGGATGTTGATCCAGATGATCTTGCCGACCGCGATCCAAAAGGTCGGTTCGGCCATTTCATTGCGGAACTGGGTGAAGAATGCCCCGATCGTGGCGGGATCGAAGATCTGCCAGAGCCAATTCACAATGCGTCCTTTCGCCCCGTCGATATTAACCTATCGGCTGATCAGCCGACGATCTCGTTGCCCGAGAAGAACTGCGCGATCTCGATCGCGGCGGTCTCCGGCGCATCCGAGCCGTGCGCGGAGTTCTCGCCGATCGACTTTGCGTAGAGCTTGCGGATGGTGCCTTCGGCCGCCTTGGACGGATCGGTCGCGCCCATCGCGTCGCGGTACTTGGCAACGGCATTCTCGCCTTCGAGCACCTGGACGACCACCGGGCCCGAGGTCATGAATTCGACGAGCTCACCGAAGAACGGCCGCGCCTTGTGGACGGCATAGAAGGTTTCGGCCTGTTCCTTGGTCATGCGGATGCGCTTCTGCGCGACGATGCGCAGGCCCGCCTTCTCGATCACGGCGTTAACCGCGCCGGTCAGGTTACGCGCGGTCGCATCGGGCTTGATGATCGAGAAAGTGCGTTCGATGGCCATGATCTTGTCCTTGAGGAGAAAGCGGTGGTTCGGAGTTGCGGGGCTTATATCGGCGCCTTCGCAATACGGCAAGCGACCGCCGGAACGGCCTCACAGACGCTTCGCCGCAGGGCCCGAGCTCGGGATTTTGCCCTGAATTACAACAATTTCACCCAGATGAACCCAAACTGAACCCGCTGTCAGGGTTTGGTTCAGCCGCGCCGGCGTAAGGTCGGGCCTATCGAAACGAAAGCCCGATCATGAGGCAGTCCGTTTCGGAGGCCTTTCCATCGACGCGCAGGCCCGCGCCGGCAGTACTGAGGAGATCACCATGTTGAGGAAACTTTCGCTTGCCGCAGTTGCCGCGGTCGCGCTGGGTGCCGCGCTGGCACCGACCTCCGCCTCCGCTCACTGGCATGGCGGCTGGGGCTGGCACGGCGGCGGCGGTGGCTGGCATCACGGCTGGGGTGGACCGCGCTTCTATGCCGGTGGCCCCGTCTCCTACGGCTATGGCGGCTGCTATGTGCGCCGGCTGGTCCCGACCCCCTGGGGACCCCGCTGGCGGCTGATCAACCGCTGCTACTGAGCCCGTCAGCACCTTAAGGACCTTCCAAGCACCTTCGAGGAGAAGCCCCGGCGCGCCCCCCGCCGGGGC
>NZ_JBFULT010000393.1:0-7181 GCF_054049755.1 Bradyrhizobium sp. P5_C11_2 | reverse complement strand
ATCTGGTCGGCTTCACCCTCTCCCCCGTGCTGTGGCGCAAGCTGCCGGGCGCGCGCTCGGCCGGCCGGGTGCAGTCGGTGGCGCTGCGGCTCGTCTGCGACCGCGAGCTCGAGATCGAGAAGTTCGTCGCGCGCGAATACTGGTCGCTGATCGCGACCCTGCTGACGCCGCGCGGCGACGCCTTCGAGGCGCGCCTCGTCGGTGCCGACGGCAAGAAGATCCAGCGTCTCGACATCGGCACCGGCGCGGAAGCCGAGGACTTCAAGAGGGCGCTGGAGGCGGCCGCCTACGCGGTGACCGCGGTCGATGCAAAACCGGCACGGCGCAATCCGCAGGCCCCCTTCACCACCTCGACGCTGCAGCAGGAAGCCAGCCGCAAATACGGCTTTGCGCCGGCGCACACGATGCGCATCGCGCAGCGGCTCTATGAAGGCATCGACATCGGCGGCGAGACCACCGGACTCATTACTTATATGCGTACCGACGGCGTGCAGATCGATCCGTCCGCGATCACCCAGGCGCGCAAGGTGATCGGCGAGGATTACGGCAACGCCTACGTGCCGGACGCCCCCCGCCAATACCAGGCCAAGGCCAAGAACGCCCAGGAGGCGCACGAAGCGATCCGCCCGACCGACCTGTCCCGCCGTCCCGACAGCATGAGCCGCAAGCTCGATGCCGACCAGGCCAGGCTCTATGAACTGATCTGGAAGCGCACCATCGCCAGCCAGATGGAATCCGCCGAGCTCGAACGCACCACCGTCGACATCACCGCGAAAGTCGGCGGCCGGACGCTGGAACTGCGCGCCACCGGCCAGGTCATCAAGTTCGACGGCTTCCTCGCGCTCTATCAGGAAGGCCGCGACGACGAGGAGGACGAGGACTCCCGCCGCCTGCCGGCGATGAGTTCGGGCGACGCGCTGAAGCGGCAGTCGCTCGCCGTCACCCAGCATTTCACCGAGCCGCCGCCGCGCTTCTCGGAAGCGTCGCTGGTCAAGCGCATGGAAGAGCTCGGCATCGGCCGGCCCTCGACCTACGCCTCGATCCTCCAGGTCCTGAAGGACCGCGGCTACGTCAAGCTGGAGAAGAAGCGCCTGCACGGCGAGGACAAGGGCCGCGTCGTGGTCGCGTTCCTGGAGAGCTTCTTCAGCCGCTACGTCGAATACGACTTCACCGCCAACCTGGAAGAGCAGCTCGACCGCATCTCCAACAACGAGATCTCCTGGCAGCAGGTGCTGAAGGATTTCTGGAGCGGCTTCATCGGCGCCGTGGACGAGATCAAGGATCTGCGCGTGGCGCAGGTGCTGGACGTGCTCGACGACATGCTCGGACAGCACATCTATCCGCCCCGCACCGATGGCGGCGACATCAGGCAGTGCCCGAGCTGCGGCAACGGCCGCCTCAATCTCAAGGCCGGCAAGTTCGGCGCCTTCGTCGGCTGCTCGAACTATCCGGAATGCCGCTACACCCGTCAGCTCGCCGCCGACGGCGAGGCCAGCGCCGACCGTTCGCTCGGCCAGGATCCCGAGACCGGCTTCGACGTCTGGGTCAAGGCCGGCCGGTTCGGCCCCTACATCCAGCTCGGCGAGCAGAAGGACTATGCCGAAGGCGAGAAGCCGAAGCGCGCGGGCATCCCGAAAGGCACCTCGCCCGGTGATGTCGAGCTCGAGCTCGCGCTGAAGCTGTTGTCGCTGCCGCGCGAGATCGGCAAGCATCCGGAGACCGGTCAGCCGATCACCGCCGGCCTCGGCCGCTTCGGTCCGTTCGTGAAGCACGAGAAGACCTATGCCAGCCTCGAGGCCGGCGACGAGGTCTTCGACATCGGCCTCAACCGCGCCGTGACGCTGATTGCCGAGAAGGTCGCCAAGGGCCCGAGCCGCCGTTTCGGCGCCGACCCCGGCAAGGCGATCGGCGATCATCCGACGCTCGGCACCGTCACGGTGAAGGGCGGCCGCTATGGTCCCTACGTCACCGCGGGCGGCGTCAACGCGACGATCCCCGCCGAGTTCGAAAAGGACGCGGTCACGCTGGCGCAGGCGATCGCCCTGATCGACGAGCGCGCAGCCAAGGGCGGCGGCAAGCCCAAGAAGACCACCAAGGCAGCGAAGCCGGCCAAGGCCAAAAAGGCTGCGGAGAAGGCTGCCGACGGCGATGACGCCGCGCCAAAGCCCAAGAAACCGGCCGCGAAGAAAGCCGCGGCCAAAACCAAATCCGAATCCACCAGCAAGGCGCGCGCAGCCGTGTCGTCGACGGCCAAGACGTCGCCGACCAAGGCCTCCGCCGCCAAAGCTCCGGCCAAGAAAAGTGCCGGCACGACTTAGAGGTTAAGTGAAACGCAAGCATGACCGTGGCTTTCCCGACCGGGACGCCATCGTCGCCTTCATCAAGGCAAACCACGGAAAGGTCGGGACCCGCGAGATCGCGCGCGAGTTCGGCCTGAAGAACGCCGATCGCGTCGAGCTCAAGCGCATGCTGCGCGAGCTCGCCGACGACGGCCTCGTCAAGAAAAAACGCCACACCATTTCAGAACCCGACAGCCTGCCGCCGACGCTGGTCGCCGACATCACCGGCCGCGACGCTGACGGCGAGCTGATCGCCTCCCCCACCGAATGGGACGAGGTCGAAAGCGGCGAACCGCCAAAGATCCTCATCGCCATGGCGCGCCGGCCCAAGCCCGGCACCGCGGCCGGCGTAGGCGATCGCGCCCTGCTGCGCGTCGAGCGCTCGGATGAGAGCGAAGGTCCGGCCTATCGCGGCCACATCATCAAGGTCTTCGACAAGACCAAGAGCCGCATCCTCGGCGTGTTCCGCAGCCTGCCCGAAGGCGGCGGGCGGCTCGTCCCCGTCGACAAGAAGTCCGCCGACCGCGAGCTGAACATCGCCGCGGCCGAGACGCACGGCGCGCAGGACGGCGATCTCGTCAGCGTCGACATCGTCCGCTCGCGCGCCTTTGGGCTGGCGTCAGGCCGGGTCAAGGAGAAGCTCGGCTCGGTCAAGTCGGAGAAGGCGATCAGCCTGATCGCGATCTACGCCCATGACATCCCCCTGCAATTCCGTCCCGCGGCAGAGCGTGAAGCCGAAGCGGCGGAGCCGGCGAACCTGAAGGGGCGCGAGGATTGGCGCGACGTCCCGCTCGTCACCATCGATCCGCCGGACGCGAAGGATCATGACGACGCGGTGCATGCGCAGCCGGATTCCGATCCGAACAACAAGGGCGGCTTCATCGTCGACGTCGCCATCGCCGATGTCAGCTTCTATGTGCGGCCGGGCACCGCGCTCGACCGCGATGCGCTCGATCGCGGCAACTCGGTCTATTTCCCCGACCGCGTCGTGCCGATGCTGCCCGAGCGCATCTCCAACAATCTCTGCTCGCTGGTGCCGGGCGAGCCGCGCGGCGCGCTCGCCGTGCGGATGGTGATCGGCCCGGACGGGCGCAAGCGCTCCCACACCTTCCATCGCATCCTGATGCGCTCGGCCGCCAAGCTGAACTACGCGCAGGCGCAGGCCGCGATCGATGGCCGGCCGGACGACACCACCGGCCCCCTGCTCGACCCGATCCTGAGGCCGCTCTATGCCGCCTATGCCTGCGTCAAGCGCGCCCGCGACGAGCGCGATCCGCTCAATCTCGATCTGCCCGAGCGCAAGATCCTGCTGAAGAGCGACGGCACGGTCGATCGCGTCATCGTCCCCGACAGGCTCGATGCGCACAGGCTGATCGAAGAGTTCATGATCCTCGCCAACGTTGCGGCGGCGGAGATGCTCGAGAAGAAGTCGCTGCCGCTGATCTACCGCGTGCATGACGAGCCGACCCTGGAGAAGGTCCACGCGCTCTCGGAATTTTTGAAGACGCTCGACGTCCCCTTCGCGAAATCAGGCGCGCTGCGCCCGGCCCTGTTCAACCGCGTGCTGGCACAGCTCGAAGGCCACGACCACTTCCCGCTGGTGAGCGAGGTCGTGCTGCGCGCCCAGGCGCAGGCGGAATATTCCGCCGAGAATTACGGTCATTTCGGCCTGAACCTGCGCCGCTACGCGCATTTCACCTCGCCGATCCGCCGCTATGCCGACCTCGTCGTGCACCGCGCGCTGGTCCGCGCGCTCGGCCTTGGCGAAGGCGCGCTGCCCGACAGCGAGACGCCGGAAAGCCTCGGTGAGGTCGCGGCCCACATCTCGGTGACCGAGCGGCGCGCGATGAAGGCGGAGCGCGAAACCGTCGACCGGCTGATCGCCCACCATCTCGCCGACCGCATCGGCGCGACCTTCCAGGGCCGCGTCTCCGGCGTCACGCGCGCCGGCCTGTTCGTCAAGCTCGCCGAGACCGGCGCGGACGGCCTGATCCCGATCCGATCCCTTGGCACGGAATATTTCAACTATGACGAGGGCCGCCACGCTTTGGTCGGCACGCGCAGCGGCACCATGCATCAGCTGGGTGACGTCGTCGACGTCCGTCTGATCGAAGCAGCTCCCATCGCCGGTGCGTTGCGCTTCGAGCTGCTGTCGTCGTCCGGCGAGACCGCGCCGCGCGACCGCAGGCAACCGGGTCCGCAACGCCGCCCCTCGTTCAAGGCGCATCCCGGACGCAGTCCGGCGAAGAAGCATAAGCCGGCGAAACAGAAAAAGCCCGGCAAGGGCAAGAAGGCCAAGGGGAAGAATAAGGGCCAAAAGGGCAAGGCCTGGTAGCGATGAGCACGGCTCCAAAAATCTGGACGCGCGAGACCGGTCTTATCGAGAAGCGCGACGTCTGGGCTGCGATGAAGCGCGGCTTTCGCGGCCGCTGCCCACGCTGCGGCGAGGGAAAACTGTTCCGCGCCTTCCTGAAGACGGCGGACAATTGCGCGGTCTGCGGCCTCGATTTCACGCCGCATCGCGCCGACGATCTGCCCGCCTATCTCGTGATCGTCATCGTCGGCCACATCGTGGTGCCGACCATCCTCTGGATCGAGACCAATTACACCACGCCGGTCTGGCTCAGCTTTGCGGCCTATTTGCCCTTCACCTTCGTCGCCTCACTCGCGCTGTTGCAGCCGGTCAAGGGCGCCGTGGTCGGATTGCAATGGGCCCTGCGCATGCACGGCTTTGACGACAACCCTCCGGATGGTATTCCGCCGGTGTAAGCAGAATAAGCAAGAAGCGATTTGGGTGAGGACATGACGGATACGTCGCAGGCAGGTGAGAAGGCCAAGATCCACGAGGGCAAGGAAGCCGACCACCATCCCTATTTCCGCCCGAAGGATGCCGCGACACTGATCCTGGTCGATCGCAGCAGCGCCGTTCCAAAGGTCCTGGTCGGCAAGCGCCACGACAAGGTGGTGTTCATGCCCGGAAAGTTCGTCTTCCCCGGTGGCCGTGTCGACAAGGACGACTATCGGGTCCCCTGTGCTGCGCCGATTACCGCCGAGCTGGAAGCCAATCTCGCCAAGGGCAGCCCGAAGACACCGGCCTCGCGTGCGAAGTCGCTCGCCATTGCCGCGATCCGCGAGGCCTGCGAGGAGACCGGCCTCTGCCTCGGGCGCAAGGCCGAGGGGAAAGCGCCCAGGCTCGACGGCGCCTGGAAGCCGTTTGCCGATGCCGGCCTGCTGCCCGATCCCTCCAGCCTGTTCCTGATCGCGCGCGCCATCACCCCGCCCGGCCGCGTCAAGCGGTTCGACACGCGCTTCTTCACCGCGGATGCCTCCGCGATCACCCACCGCGTCGACGGCGTGATCCATGCCGACGCCGAGCTCGTCGAGCTGGTCTGGGTCGAGCTCGGCTCAAAGCCGCTCGCCGATCTGCATCCGATGACGCGCAACGTGCTCAACGAGCTCGACACGCGTCTTGCCACCGGCCCGCTCCGCCACGACGCGCCGGTGCCGTTCTTCCATTTCTACGGCGGCAAGATGCAGAAGGATATTTTGAGCTGATCCGGCCGCCGATTTCTCCAGGCCTRCTCACGCGATCTGCAAACTCAACGCTGCACCTCTGAAGGCGCGGTCTTCGCCGCCGCCTTGTCCGTGGCCGATCGCCCAATGCCGGGGCCAAACAAGCTGCTCCAACCCTCGCGACGACGCAGAGGTGAAGGACGACCAGCGCGGGGAGCCGTGATGGCGGTAGAGAAGACCGCCGGGGCCCATATCCGGATAGATCGTGACGTGAATATCGAAGCCGTCGCCCGCCGGAAGATCAGGTCCAAACCAATAGGATGGACTGCGCCCCGGCTCACGACCGACGATGGCCGTCAGCGTTTGCTTCGGTCCACGAAGCCCAAGCCAGAACGGCGCGATCGAACCAGGCGCGAAAGCCGTGAAGATCGTCTGGGCTGATGCGACATCGGTCGCGGCGCTTTGCCCCACCAGTCTCATCTCGATCCTCTGTCCGCTCTCCACAAATCCGCTGAACGGCGCTTCGACATTTCCGAGCGGCAGCTCCCTCCACCGGGCGGGATCAGGATCGGGCAGCGGCCATTCCGTCCTCTCCCTGACGACGCCGTCGATATCGAGCACCTGATAACGCAGGCCGTTCTCGTCGAGCGCGGCTTGAACGCAATGCAGATACTCGACGCCTTCCGGCATCCTGTGAGCCGTTCCCGCACCCGCGGTGCAGATCTGCAGGACGCCGCGATGCGCCTGTACGTCGAAGGCGAGGATGTGGCTGCACAAATAGGCAAGCACGTTTTCGTTCACCAGGATGTCCCAGAACGGGCGGGAATATTCGTGGCCGATCTCGCGCTGATACGTCCCCGTAAAGCCGTTGATGGGAAACACCGGGTGATGGCCGAGGACGAGCTTGTATCGGGCGTCGCCATGCTCTCTGAGCGTTGCTTCCAGCCACGCGAGCTCGACATGGCCCTCACCTCCAAGGCCGCTCCAGAGCGTGTTGACGAACACCATCAGAAGGTCGCCGCGCCGCACGAAGTAGGAGAGACCAGCCTGCCCCGGCGGCCCATTGTTCGGCAGGTCAAGCGCCGCGCGAAACGCCGCCTCGCTCATCGCGTCATAGGTCGTATGATTGCCGGTCGTGTGCCAGATCGGGGTGGCCACACGGTCGAGCCATGCCATTTCCGTGTCCAGCCAATGTCGCCACTGCGCGCGCAGAGCGTCCGGATCCGGTGTCAGTCCGATGACTTCATCGCCTGGAAAGAGAATGAATTCAGGCTGCGGTCTCAGGCGTTGAACGACTGCGTTGACCGAGGCGAAGGTCTTCTCGTGCAG
>NZ_JBFULT010000392.1:0-7239 GCF_054049755.1 Bradyrhizobium sp. P5_C11_2 | reverse complement strand
CTGGTGGAGGATCGCTACGCCTGCTTCGAAGCCGGCATGAACGGATTTCTGATCAAGCCGCTCGACCGCGAGAAGCTCGACGAGGCGCTGGCCGGACTGGCRGCCGCGCGGCATCTGCCAGTCTGATCCACAATTTCACGGGAACCTCATCCCGGCCGGCAATCGATAATTGAAATCGACCGCATTGCGCGTCACCATCCTCGGGGGCATTTGCAATAGAGGATTTCGAGCATGAACTTGCTTTGCCGCCTCGCAGTCGTTGTTCTTTTCGCCGGGTTCTCCGGATACGCCGCAGGCGATACGCCGGAGCTGATCTCATCGCTCAAGCAAGGCGGCTACGTCCTGGTCTTTCGGCACACCGCCACCGACGACAGCCAGAAGGACGTCTACCCCTTCAAGTTCGACGACATGAGCGTCCAGCGTCAACTCAGTGAAAAGGGCAGGGATACGGCGCGGCAGATCGGGACGGCGATCAAGGAGCTCGCGATTCCAATCGGCGATGTCTACACCAGCCGGCTGAACCGCGCGATCGAGGCCGGCAAGCTACTCTCAGGCCGCGAGGTCAAGCCGGTCGATGCTTTGACGGACAGCAGCAACGCCAGCGCATCCGGAATGGCAAACCCGACCGGCGCAAACGCAAAGGCTGGACTGGCCGTACGTCAGCTCGTCGATGCGTCTCCGAAGGCCGGCGCCAACACGTTTCTCGTCACGCACAAGACGAACATCGCCGACGCCTTCGGCAAGGACGCGGGCGACGTGCAGGAAGGCGAAGCCTTCGTCTACCGGGCAAGCGCCACTGGTGCGGCGACTTTCGTGGGCCGCATCAAGCCTGCGGATTGGACCGCAAGCGTCGGCAAGTGACGCTGCAGTGAACTGCGGGGCTGGCCTGACCGATAGCGTCCGCTCGTGCAGCTTCGGCGGACAGGTCCCTGACCCAACTAAATGGCTCGCAACTACAGCCTTCGCAGCGCCACGCTCGCCACAGTGTGGTCGGAGGCCTTCTTCAGGATCAGGGTCGCGCGGGGGCGGGTCGGCAGGATGTTGTCCTCGAGATTGGCGAGGTTGGTGCGCTCCCAGATCGCGATCGCGGTCGCGGTCGCTTCCTCGTCGGACAGCAGCGCATAGCGGTTGAAATAGGATTTGGGATTGGTGAACGCGGTGTCGCGCAGCGACAGGAAGCGCCTGATGTACCATTGCCGCAGCGCCGCCTCGTCGGCGTCGATATAGACCGAGAAATCGAAGAAGTCGGAAACGACGGGCACCGCCTTGCCGTCGCGCGGCAATTTGCCGGTTTGCAGCACGTTGACGCCCTCGACGATCAGGATGTCCGGCTGGTCGATCTCGACCCACTGGCTCGGCACGATGTCGTAGGTCAGATGCGAATAGACCGGCGCGCGCACATGGCGACGGCCGGCCTTGATGTCGGAGAGGAAGCCGAGCAGCAGCGGCAGATCGTAGCTTTCCGGAAAGCCCTTCTTCTGCATGATGCCCTGCCGCTCGAGCACCGCATTCGGATACAGAAAACCGTCGGTCGTGATCAGGTCGACCTTCGGGCGCGGCGACCAGCGCGCCAGCAGCGCCTGGAGCACGCGGGCCGTGGTGGACTTTCCGACCGCGACCGAGCCGGCGACGCCGATGATATAGGGCATCTTGCGGTCGCGGATGTTGAGGAACTGGCGCTCGGCGTAATACAGGCGCTGCATCGCATCGACATAGATCGACAGCAATCGCGACAGCGGCAGGTAGATGTCCTCGACCTCCTGCAAGTCCAGGCGGTCATGCAGCGAGCGCAGCCGGTCGAACTCGCCCGGCTCCAGCGTCATCGGCGTGTCGTCGCGCAGTCGCGACCACTGCTCGCGCGTATAGACGCGGTATGGATTATACTGCTGCTCGGGTGCGCGGATATCCATGACGCCACCTTTCCGTTAGCCGCCCTTGCGCGACGCCTTTTCTTCCAACCCTGACATCGTGGTCCGCTTCTCCAGCGCCGCCTCGACCTCTTCCAGCTTTACGCCGCGGGCCTTCAGCAACACAAGGAAATGGTAGAGCACGTCGGCACCTTCGGCGATCAGATGATCGCGATCGTTTTCGACTGCTGCGATTACGGTTTCGACTGCTTCCTCACCGAACTTCTTGGCGCAATGCTCGGCACCCTTGTCCAGAAGCTTGCGGGTATAGGAGCCTTCGCCACCGGCCGCCGCGCGGGCGTCGATGGTCTGGGCCAGATCGTGGATCGTGAACCGCGGCATACAGAATACTCGAAACGCGACCGGCGGGTTACGCCGGTCTCCACCGGCTGATGTAGCATTTTTATGAGCGGGAGTCGTCAGGCATCGAGGCGCATGGCCAGTCCGCGCCGGGCCATGTGCTCCTTGGCCTCGCGGATGGTGAATTCCCCGAAGTGGAAGATCGAGGCGGCCAGCACGGCCGTGGCATGGCCGTCGCGAATGCCGTCGACGAGATGATCGAGATTGCCGACGCCGCCCGAGGCGATCACGGGAACGGGAACGCTGTCGGCGATCGCCCGGGTCAGCGGGATGTCGAAACCCTGCCTGGTGCCGTCGCGGTCCATCGAGGTGAGCAAAATTTCACCAGCCCCGAGCGAGACCACTTCCTGGGCATATTCGATGGCGTCGATGCCGGTCGAGTTGCGGCCGCCATGGGTAAAGATCTCCCAGCGGTCGCCGCCGCCCGGGCGCTTGACCCGCTTGGCGTCGATCGCGACCACCACGCACTGCTCGCCGAACTTTTCCGCGGCTTCCTTGACGAACTCGCGCCGCGACACCGCGGCGCTGTTGATCGAGACCTTGTCGGCGCCGGCGCGCAGCAGCGTCTTGATATCGTCAACCTTGCGCACGCCGCCCCCGACGGTCACCGGCATGAAACAGGCTTCCGCGGTACGCCGGACCACGTCGAGCATGATGCCGCGGTTCTCGTGGGTCGCRGTGATGTCGAGGAAGGTGAGCTCGTCGGCACCGGCGGCGTCGTAGGCGATCGCCGCTTCGACGGGGTCGCCGGCATCGCGCAGGTCGACGAAGTTGACGCCCTTGACGACCCGGCCGTCCTTGACATCGAGGCAGGGGATCACGCGCACCTTGAACATGTGTCGGCTCCTACAGCATGATCCGGAAAAGTGCGAAGCGGTTTTCCGAAAAGATCATGCTCAAACAAAAATCTAAAGCGCGATGACGACTCATCTTAATCTCATCGCGCTTTAGGCAGCGCGCGCATTGCGGATCAAGGTGAGGGCAGAAGTCGGATCGAGACGGCCATCATAGAGCGCACGGCCGGCGATGGCGCCGGCGAGCTTTTTCGCCCGCGGCGTCAGCATCGCCTTGACGTCCTCGATCGAGGCGAGGCCGCCGGAGGCGATCACGGGAATGGAGATGGCGTCGGCCAAAGCAATGGTCGCGTCGAGGTTCAGGCCCTTGAGCAGGCCGTCGCGGGCGATGTCGGTGAAGATGATGGCGGCAACGCCGGCATCCTCGAAGCGCTGCGCGATCTCCAGCACCGTCACCTGCGAGGTCTCGGCCCAGCCTTCGACCGCGACCTTGCCGTCGCGCGCATCCAGCCCGACCGCAACGCGGCCGGGGAATTTCTTGGCTGCAGCTTTCACCAATTCAGGGTCGCGCACCGCGGCGGTGCCGATGATGACGCGGCTGATGCCCTTTTCGAGCCAGGCTTCGACGGTGGCGAGATCGCGAATGCCGCCGCCGAGCTGCACGGGAATCCTGATCGTCTTCAGCATGCCCTCGACGGCCTGCGCGTTCACCGGCTTGCCGGCAAAGGCACCGTCGAGATCGACGACGTGGAGATACTCAAAACCCTGCGTCACGAAGCTCTGCGCCTGAGCTGCGGGATCGAGGTTGAACACGGTCGCGCGCGCCATGTCGCCTTGCTCGAGGCGCACGCACTGGCCGTTCTTGAGGTCGATCGCGGGAAAGAGAATCACGGCTTCCATCGCAAAAAGTTCGAGATCAGGGCGAGGCCGAAGCGCTGGCTCTTCTCGGGGTGGAATTGCGTGCCGATGGCGGTGTCCTTCGCGACGATCGCGGTCACCGGCCCGCCGTAATCGGCGCGCGCGAGCACATCCGCCTCATTGGCGGCGTTGAGGTGGTAGGAGTGCACGAAATAGGCGTGCTGGCCCTTGGGGCCGAGCGGCAGCCTCTCCAGCACCGGATGCTCGCGCAGCACGTCGAGCGTATTCCAGCCCATGTGCGGGATCTTGAGGCTTTCGTCGCGTGGCGTGATCTTCTCGACGTCGCCGCCGATCCAGTTCAGGCCTTGTGTGATGACATGCTCCTTGCCGCGGGTGGCGAACAGCTGCATGCCGACGCAGATGCCGAACATCGGCCGCGCCTTGACGCGCACCGCTTCAGTGATCGCCTCGACCATGCCGTTGACGGCGTCTAGCCCTCGCCGGCAATCGGCGAATGCGCCGACGCCCGGCAGCACCAGACGATCAGCGCCGTAGGCCTGGTCCGGATCGCTGGTGACGAAGACCTTCTGCGGGTTCTCCATGCTGCGCGCGGCGCGCTCGAACGCCTTGGCGGCGGAATGCAGATTGCCGGAACCGTAATCGATGATGGCGACGCTCATCGTGACCCTCCCGGTTCTGGAAACAAACCAATGATGCCGCCCGCCGGCAGCGGCGGCGGATTTGAGAATTGCTGACCCGGCACGTTGCGGGTCGGCGGCGGGCCGCCGCGATCGACGGCCCATTGGTCATTGACGATGCCGCGCTGCTTCTGGCTCCAGCGCTCGAAGAAGCGGCGCTCGGCGGTGTCCTCGTCGTCGGCAACGACGATRTCGAGCTGCTTCCACTTGCCGCGCGACAGCGTCCAGCGGCGCAGGCTCGAGGCCTCAAGGCCCATCAGCAGCGCGATGATGATATTGGCGAAGAGGATCGCGCTGCGGCCGACACCAAGGCGAGACAGCCCGGCATCGAACGCAGCCAGGAAAACCACCCAGCCGATCAGCGCCAGCCAGAGCCGATGCCAGAGCAGCCAGAACGGGCCGAGCACCATCGCCCAGAAACGGAAGCCGTCGCGCACGAACACGAATTTGTCGGTCGCACGCAGGTCGGCTCCGGCAGGAGAGGGAGCATGAACTGTATAGACAGGCATGGCGATGCCCCGTTCTTCGAATTCAGTGAAACCGCAAGCGGCGCGTGCCGGCGGCGGGAGTTGTCAGCCGCCGAGCGAGCCCTTGGTGGAGGGCACCTCGCCCGCCGCCTTCGGATCGATCGCGACCGCCGCCCGCAGCGCCCGCGCCAGACCCTTGAAGCAGGACTCGGCGATATGGTGGCTGTTATCGCCATATAGGGTCTCGACGTGGAGAGTCACGCCGGCATTCATGGCGAAGGCCTGGAACCATTCGCGCACCAGCTCGGTGTCGAACTCGCCGATCTTGTCGCGGGGGAAATCGACCTTGAACACCAGGACCGGGCGGCCCGAGATGTCGATCACGACGCGCGACAGCGTCTCGTCCATGGGCATGTGGACGCCGGCATAGCGGGTGATGCCGGCCATGGTACCGAGCGCCTGCTTGACCGCCTGGCCAAGCGCGATGCCGGTGTCTTCGGTGGTGTGGTGATGATCAATGTGCAGATCGCCCACCGCCTTGACCGTGAGGTCGATGCGGGAATGGCGGGCGAGGAGATCGAGCATATGGTCGAAAAAGCCGATTCCGGTCGCGATTTTGGCCACGCCGGATCCATCGAGGTTCACGGTCACCTCGATGTCGGTCTCCTTGGTCTTGCGCTTGATCGTCGCGGTGCGCATTGAAAGCTTTCGCATTTAGTTGAGCATGATCTTCTCGGAAAACCGGTGCCCACTTTTCCGGATCATGCCCCTTCGGGCCGAAAACGCCGGTCTTTTAACAGCCAAATGACACCTTCGCTACTGCGGGATCGCCCTAACAGGGCGGCAGTTCGGTCTATGGTGAGCGAATTTGGGGCCGGAGCGGCCCGTTGTGCCGGGGGCCCCGACCACCTAAATCAGGCCGGACAACGAGGTATTTGATGCAGGATTCCCAGAACAGCTCGCCGGGCTGGCACGGCACCACGATTTTGACCGTCCGCAAGGGCGGCAAGGTGGTGGTCGGCGGCGACGGCCAGGTCTCGATCGGCCAGACCGTGATCAAGTCCAACGCCAAAAAGGTCCGCAAGCTCGGCAAGGGCGACGTCATCGGCGGCTTCGCCGGCGCCACCGCCGACGCCTTCACGCTGTTTGAGCGGTTGGAATCCAAGCTCGAGCAATATCCGGGGCAACTGACCCGGGCCGCGGTCGAGCTCGCCAAGGACTGGCGCACCGACCGCTATCTGCGGCGGCTGGAGGCCATGATGATCGTGGCCGACAAGGACGTCTCCCTGGTCCTGACCGGCACCGGCGACGTGCTGGAGCCCGAGGCCGGGGTGATGGCGATCGGCTCCGGCGGCAACTATGCGCTGGCCGCGGCACGCGCCCTGCTCGACACCGACAAGGACGCCGAGACCATCGTCCGCCGCTCGCTCGACATCGCCGCCGACATCTGCGTCTACACCAACCGCAACGTGACCATCGAAGCCCTGTCGGCCGGTTAGGCCCATGGCGCTCGCCTACACCTTCCGCCCGATGACCGTGGCCGACCTGCCGCTGGTCCGGCGGTGGCTCGGCGAGGCGCATGTGCGGGAATGGTGGGGCGATCCGGACGAGCAGTTTGCGCTCGTGAGCGGCGACCTCATTGAGCCCGCGATGGACCAGTTCATCGTATTGGCCGGGATGCGGCCGTTCGGCTATCTTCAATGCTACAGCCTGACGGCCTGGAATACGGGCTTCGGGCCGCAACCGGAGCGCACGCGTGGGATCGACCAGTTCATCGGGGAGGGCGACATGATCGCGCGCGGTCACGGCTCGGCGTTCATCCGCGCGTTTGCCGACGAGCAGCTGCGGCACGGCCTGCCGCGCATCGTCACCGATCCGGACCCGCGCAACCTGCGCGCCGTGCACGCCTATGAGAAGGCCGGCTTCGTCCGCGACCGCATGGTCGAGACGCCCGACGGACCGGCGCTCTTGATGGTGCGCGAGCCATGACGCTGGCAACCACGCATGCGAGCAAGGCCGCGTTTCCGCCGCTCGCCTGGGTCGGCATCGCGTTGCTGCTGCTGGCGCTGCAGGCCTCGATCCTGTTCGCGATGGGGCGGGTGCCGATCTGCACCTGCGGCTATGTTAAATTCTGGCATGGCGTGGTGAACAGCTC
>NZ_JBFULT010000391.1:0-7240 GCF_054049755.1 Bradyrhizobium sp. P5_C11_2 | reverse complement strand
CAGCAACCCTACTCCAATGGGCGATCGAGCGGGCAGTCCTGCTGGATTCCCGGATGACGATCGCCAGCAATCTGCTCAGTGCAGTCGTGCTGATCGCGGCGGGACTCTATCAATGGACACCGCTCAAGAACGTCTGTCTCACCCAATGCCAGTCGCCATTTCTGTTCCTGATGCGCCACGGCGGCTTTCGCGACGACCTGCGAGGCTGCCTGCTGCTGGGGCTTCGCCACGGAGGCTATTGTGTCGGCTGCTGCTGGGTTTTGATGGCGCTTTTGTTCGTAGGCGGGGTGATGAACGTGCTTTGGATTGCGCTTTTGGCCCTGCTCGTCCTGTTGGAGAAACTTACGCCGGTCGGACGATGGATCGCGCGTGCTGCCGGCATTGCATGTGTGGCCGCGGGCGCCTGGCTGCTGGTGTTCTTGCCGCAGTGATGAGCAACCTGCTTGCGGTCCGGCACTCTGCCGGCCGCCGACCGCTCGCAGGGACTAAGAACAATCACTTGAATGTTCGTATGAATTTCAGCTGAGCCGCAAAACGGCTTGACGCCGACGCGGACAACGAATGTAATGTTATAACATTACATCTTTGGTCCCAATGCCCGATCCCACACGTCGTCGCCGTATCCCCCTGAAAAGGCTCTTCGACCTCCATGCAAAAACTCCCCGTCACCGTCTTGTCCGGCTTCCTCGGGGCTGGAAAGACCACTTTGCTGAACCACGTCCTGAACAACCGGCACGGCCTGAAGGTGGCGGTGATCGTCAACGACATGAGCGAGGTGAACATCGATGCGGATTTGGTCCGCGATGGCGGTGCGAACCTGTCCCGGACCGATGAGAAGCTCGTCGAGATGACCAACGGCTGCATCTGCTGCACGCTGCGCGATGATCTCCTGAAGGAGGTGCGCGCCCTCGCCGAAAACGGCCGCTTCGATTATCTGCTGATCGAATCGACCGGCATTTCCGAACCGCTTCCGGTCGCAGCGACCTTCGATTTTCGTTCCGAGGACGGCGATAGCCTCTCCGACGTGGCACGTCTCGACACCATGGTCACCGTGGTCGATGCCGTGAACCTGCTCAAGGATTACGCGTCGACCGATTTTCTCGCACAACGCGGCGAAGCGCTGGAGAACGACCAGCGCACGCTGGTCGATCTGCTCGTGGAGCAGATCGAGTTCGCCGACGTGATCGTTCTCAACAAAATCGATGACGCATCGCCGGCGCAGCGCGAGGCGGCACGACAAATCATCCGCGCGCTCAATCCGGACGCGGACCTCGTCGAAGCCAACCACAGCCAGGTGGCTTTCGATCGCATTCTTGACACCGGCCGCTTTGACTTCGAAAAGGCACAGCAGCATCCGCTCTGGTACAAGGAGCTTTACGGCTTTGCGGATCATGTGCCGGAGATCGAAGAGTACGGCGTGACGAACWTCGTCTATCGCGCGCGCCGGCCGTTCGATCCTGCCAAGTTCGACAAGTTCATCAAGGAGCCGTGGCCCGGCGTCATTCGCGCCAAGGGACATTTCTGGCTGGCCACACGCCCGCACTGGCTTGGTGAGATCAGCCAGGCTGGTTCGATCACGCGCACCCAGGCCCTTGGTGCGTGGTGGGCGAGCGTGCCGGCGGAACGATGGCCGGATGATCCGTTCTGGCGGAAGCAGTTGCGTGCGAACTGGAACGAGATCTATGGCGATCGCCGCCAGGAGATCGTGTTCATCGGCATCGGAATGGATGAGGGCTCGCTCCGCGCCTGGCTGGATGCATGCCTGGTGGCGGGGCAACCCGCCATGAACGTCGCGGAATGGGCGAAGCTCGCAGACCCGTTTCCGGTCTGGCGGCGCGCCGATGAAGCCGCCTAGGCGGGAGCGCGCATGGACAACATCATCCGATTCGTTCCGAAATCCGAGCTCGAGCGGGCGCGCCTGATCCGCGAGGCGCGCGCGATCTATGACAGCATATTCCCACCGGTCGCTGTGGCCGGCGGGCAAGCTGATGATGGGCCCGGGCGAGAGACCCAAGCGTACCCTTCGGGTCACACTCCCTCCCGAAAATCCGCGGTCGAGAACGACTGACGAAATCCCTGGCTGCCGAACGGCTGGGGTGATGGACGCGCGCACAACATCCATCACCGCGCGAGGCGGCTGCAAAAATCCAATCAAAACAACGGCAAGGTGATGCTGGTGCGCTCGGAGGGACTCGAACCCCCACGATTTTACTCACTGCCACCTCAAGGCAGCGCGTCTACCAGTTCCGCCACGAGCGCTTTGGGGATGCCGGCTTGAGGCTTGAGGGCCGGCCGGATCAACGGCGCCGATCTAACAAATCCATCAGAGGGGTACAAGCCTGCAAAGGCCCCGAATTCCACAAGCTTGGGAAGAAAGTTCCTGCCCTCCCGGCTGCCGGGCCGCTACCGCGTGCCCGGGGCCGCTAGCGCGTGCCGGGCGTGCGCGGCAGCATCTGCTTGACCTCGACCGCGATCCGGTTGCGGTCAACCAGCACGACGCCGGAGGCGACCGGCAGATTGTTGGCCAAAACCTTGACCTCGTCGGCCTCGGTTGCGTCCAGCTCGATGATGGCGCCGCGGGAAAGACGTAATACCTGATGGATCGGCATGGTGGTCGTCCCGAGGACGACCATGAGATCCACCGTGACTTTATCGAGAGTGGGCACTTAGCACCGCCGCAACTGGAGACTCTGCATTTGCGCCTGCGATCATCACCACGTTATGGTTAGCCAATGGTTAATAACCTTCAAAACCCTCGCCAAGACCTCGATTTGACGTCGTTTTCCGCCGCAACGGGCGCCCCCGTGGAATGGCGGATTTCGGACGCCCCGGTGCCCTATCCGGAGGCCGTGGCCGCCATGGAGGCACGCGCCGCGGCGATTGCGGACGGCACGGCTCCGGAACTGGTCTGGCTGCTCGAACACCCCCCGCTCTACACCTCCGGCACCTCGGGCAAGGCCTCCGACCTGCTCGATTCCCGCTTTCCCGTCTTCACGACCGGCCGCGGCGGGCAGCTCACCTATCACGGCCCCGGCCAGCGGGTGGCCTATGTCATGCTCGACCTCAAGCGCCGCCGGCCCGACGTGCGGGCCTATGTGGCGAGCCTGGAGGAATTGATCCTGCGCACGCTCGCCGCCTTCAACGTCCGCGGCGAGCGGCGCGAGGACCGGGTCGGTGTCTGGGTGAAGCGGCCCGACAAGGGCTCCGGGCACGAGGACAAGATCGCGGCGATCGGCGTCCGGCTGAAGCGCTGGGTCTCGTTCCACGGCATCGCCATCAATGTCGAGCCGGAGCTTGCGCATTTCGCCGGCATCGTGCCTTGCGGCGTCGCCGACCCCCGCTACGGCGTCACCTCGCTGGTCGACCTCGGCCAGCTCGTGACGATGGCCGATGTCGACATCGCGCTCCGGCAGGCCTTTGAGGAGCTGTTCGGGCCGACAAAGGCGCTGCTGCCGGAAGCGGCGGCTTAAGCCGCCGCGCGGTCCGGGGCGACTTCGAGCTTGCCGGCGATGTAGCGGCGCTCCTGGGTGAGGCCGCCAAAACCGTAGGCGTCGCCCTTGACCTCGTCGACATGCAGATAGGTCTCGGGATGCAGCGGGCCCAGCAGCTCCGCCATGCGCTTGAACATCGCGGCGAGATAGGCGGCCTTCTCGTCCTTGGTGTTGGTGCCCTCGCTGACATGGACGTCGATCCAGTAGCTCGCGAGCCTTTGCTCGGCGAGCGATTTGCCGCCGGCGAACCAGTCACTCGCCTCGACCGATTTCACGATGATGGCGGTGACCTTGGGATCCTTGTGCAGGATCTTTGCGGTGAGCTCGGACACGGCGCTGGCGATATCGGCCTTCAGCGACGGCGACTGGCGGGAGGTGGTGTAGGACACGGTGATCAGGGGCACGGTCGGTCTCCTCAAGATGCTGCGCGGTGTTGCGCGGCGTTGGAGAGAAGCTAGACCTCCCGCCGTCATTTTGGTATCTTATCGCTATTTATACCAGTGATAACCATTCATAATGAACACCACCCTCGACATCGCCACCGTTCAGGCCTTCCTGCTGGTCGCAGACCTCCAGAGCTTTACCCGCGCCGCCGAGGCGCTCGGCACGACGCAGGCGGCCGTCAGCCTGAAGCTGCAACGGCTGGAGACGCTGCTCGGAAGACGCCTCGTCGAGCGCTCGCCGCGCGCGGTCCGGCTCACCGCCGACGGCGCCAGCTTCCTCGACCGCGCCCGCGCACTGATGGAGGCGCATGACCGCGCGTTGTCGGGCGAGACATCGACTGCGCAGTCACTCTCGCTTGGCATCTCCGACCATGCCGCAGGATCTGAACTGGTGCCGCTGCTCGAACGCCTGCATGCGATGTCCGCAAACCTCACGCTCGCCGTCACCATCGGCTTCTCGCGCGAGATGCAGGACGCCTATGACGCGGGCGAGCTCGACGCGGTGATCGTTCGCCAGGAAGGCAGCCGCCGCGGGGGCGAGAAACTGGCCGAAGACGAATTCGGCTGGTTCGCGGCACGACGTTTCACCCTGCCGAAGGGCGAAGCGCTGCCGCTTGCGACGCTCGCCCCGCCGTGCGGTGTCCGTGCCATCGCCGTGCGCGCGCTCGACAAGGCCGGCATCACCTGGCGCGAGCGCTTTGTCGGCGGCGGCGTCACGGCGGTGGTCGCCGCCGCGCTCGCGGGACTCGCGATCGCGCCGCTGGCGCGACGGATCGCGCCTCCCGGGCTTGTCGACATCGGCCCTGCGCACAGGCTGCCAAAGCTCGGCAGCTCAAAGGTGATGCTACATTCGAAGGTCAGTGATCCCGCAAAACTCGCGGCGCTGCGCACGGTGGCGGCGACGTTTCGGAGCGTGGCGGCCGCCTAGCCAAACCACTGACCTTCGTCCCCAGCATATCTGCCAGCGACGAACCAATAGACAAGTCCAGCAGCACCGCCGGCGAGAACAAACGAGGCGCCAAACGAGCCGACAAGCTGGAACAGAAGCGCGCAAAACAGCGAGCCGATCGCGGCGCCCGAAGTCGCGTAGAATAGCAGCGACCTAATGCGCATCCGTTCGGCGAGCCAGATCACTGCGCCAGCCGGAAACCCCGTTAACGCGCAGACGATAATCAACGTCAGCGGCAGCACGAAGATGAGCATCGATGCGATGCCGACCAGCTGCCCGGCACTATTCATGGCTCCAATGAGGGCGGCCAGCATGATTGCATGCAGGACCGCGGTTGCGGTCACGCATGAGCGAAACCAACCTTTCAGAGCGCGAGGACATTCAGCGCAGGACATGCCACCACCTCACAGAATCGCCTCGAACGCGCTGCGCAGCGTCTCGTGCCGGAACACGAAGCCGCGGCTCAGCGCCTTGTTCGGCAGCACGCGCTGACCGCCGAGCAGAAGCTCGTCGGCAAAGCCGCCGCCGATCCGGCGCAGCAAACCGCCGGGAATGCGGAACACGGCGGGCCGATGCAGACGGCGGCCGAGCTCCTCGGTGAACTTTGCATTGGTGACGGGAATCGGCGYGGTGGCGTTGACGGGGCCGGCGAGATCGGGCGTCGCCATCACATAGGCGATCAGACGGATCAGATCGTCGCGCTCGATCCAGGACATCCACTGCCGGCCCGTGCCCAGCGGTCCGCCCAGGCCGAACTCGAACGGCGTCAGCATGCGCGTGATGAAGCCTCCTTCCGTGCCCAGCACGAGGCCGATGCGCAGGTAAACAACGCGAACGCCGAGCTCCTCCGCCGGCCGCGCCGCGGTCTCCCAGGCATCGCACAGCTCGTGGCTGAAGCAGGCGTGCGACTTCGCCGATTCCGTCAGCACCTGGTCGGCCCACAGGCCGTACCAGCCGATCGCGGAGCCGCTGACGAGCACATCCGGCTTGCGGTCGAGCCGCGCGATCAGCTTCACGACCTCGCCGGTCATACCGATCCGCGAGGTGAGAATCGCGCTGCGCTTCGCTGCGGTCCACAGGCCGTTGCCGATCGGCTCGCCGGCGAGATTGACGATGGCGTCGATGCGCGTGTCGGCCGGAATCTGATCGAGGCTCGTGATCAACGTGACCGGCGGCGGGAGCATCTCCGCTTTCGCGGGATTGCGGATGAGCGCAATGACCTGATGCCCTGCCCCGCTGAGGCTCGCCGCGAGGCGGCTGCCGATAAAGCCGGTGGCACCGGTGATCAGCACGGTGTTGCGGCCTGCCAGTTTCTCGACGAGATCGCGCGCCGGCACGCTCCTCATACGGGCGAGCCGGCGCACCGCCGCAAAATCCCTGATGCCGCACAGCGCCGCGCCGACCGCGCAAGCGGTTGCCGCGATGCTGAGCAGGCCCTGATATGAGACCATCACACCGAGCGGCTGCATCGCCCAATCGATCAGCACCGGCAGCAGCAGCACCAGGATGGCGCCGTAGTTGATCGCGAGCAGCGTGTGATTGATACGCTCGCTCGGCGGCAGTTTCCGGCTCAGATCCTCCTCGACGAAATCCATCAGCGTGATGACGATCTCGGCGACCAGCACTGCCATGATGAGGAGCGATAGCACGCCATAAACCTCGAGCCAGCCGAGCACCAGGAACAGCAGCGCATAAAACATGTTGCGCACACCGTGCAGCTTCAGCTCGAAACGCTGTGACGGGCGCCAGGCCAGGCGCTCGGTGAATTCATGGTGATAGAACGTGTCGAACACGCCCATCACGATCTGGACGGCGATGAGGCTCCACAGCAGTGGCGTCATGATACGGCCTCCCTGAACACGACAGACTGGTGGATCAGCGCGCCGTAACGCGGGTGAGTGACATCGAGGGTGAAGCGGAACGCGCCCTCGCCGAGATCGCGATGCGTCACCGTGAGATCGCCCGGCGTGAGCCATTGCGGCAGCGGAATCCACAAGGCTCCGAACTGGAGGCCGTAAGCAACGCTGCGGAAAGTCAGCGCCTGGTCCTCGACCGCGATGCGGAGCGCCATCGAGACGCCGAAGCCGACATATTCTTCGAGCCCGGTCGGGCCTGCAAACCGCTTGGCGGAGTGGATGACCTGCGGAAAGCCGCGCTTCCGCGCGCAGATGCGCGTCCAGGTCTGGCCACCGCTCGCAGCGTCCTCCGTGACCGTGACGATCATGGGCACGCCGGTGTCGCGGCCGGTCGGCAATGGGCCGCCGATCAGACGCGCGACTTGCGCGAACCACCAACCGATCTCGCTGAAGCCGACCTCATCGACGACGCCGACATAGACGACACTGTCACCGTCGGCG
>NZ_JBFULT010000390.1:0-7241 GCF_054049755.1 Bradyrhizobium sp. P5_C11_2 | reverse complement strand
GAACTGGACGTATCGTCGATCCTGTTTCGCGCCAGCAAGGTGATCTCCTGAGAGCAGTTATGACGGACGGTGATGCACAGTCCTCTTCGTCTGCGGACCATGTTTCGATGGCCCCGCGTCGCTCGCTATTCTTCAAATACTTCGCGACGTTGTTTGTTGCCGCAGTCGTGCCTCTGATACTCGGCGCGGCCGTCGAGGCATCATTCGGTTATCGGGATCAGCGTCGCCAGATTAGCGCGGTGCTGCAAGCAGACGCTCGCGCGGCGTCCGACAGAATAGAGGCGTTCACCGATGGAATACGAGATCAACTGGGGTGGATGGTGCAGTTTCCCTGGTCTCCTGGAGACGACGAGCAACACAAGATCGACGCTTTGCGTCTACTTCAGCAGGTGCCTGCGATAGTTTCAGTTTCGCTTCTGGACCAGACTGGCACCGAACGGGTGTTTGTTTCCAGACTGCGTCTGAACAGGACCGGTCGCGGCATCGATATGTCTGCGGACCCTGCCGTTCCGGGTGCACGCGCCAACAGGGTCTGGTACGGACCGGTTCAATATCATCAGGATTCAGAGCCTTACATGAGGATCGCGGTTGCCGGAAGCCTGCCGGCGGCCGGGATTGCGATCGCGGAGGTCAATCTAAAGCTGATCTGGGATGTGATCGCGGCTATCAGAATTGGCGAGACCGGCTACGCCATCGTGGTCGACGACTCCGGTCACCTGATCGCCCATCCTGATATCAGTCTGGTTCTGCGTGGTCGCGCCAGCTCGGGCAGTTTTGGCCGGATCAAGCATCTGCTTGGGGCCACGAGTGGGGCGGCGGTGATAACCGGGGACCGTGGTAAGCCCGTCGTGGCGCTATCCGTTCATGCGGCAGATGTGGGTTGGACGGTAATTGCGATGCAGCCGGTCCTGGAAGCCTTTGCATCAATTCGCGCAGCTTTGTGGCGCTCCCTAATTCTCATTGCGCTCGGCATTCTCATCGCGCTGGCGCTCGCCTATTGGCGCGCGCACAGGATGTCTGGTCCGATCAAGCAATTGGAAGACGGCGTTGAGCGGATTAGAACCGGACAGTTAGAGCATCGCATCAAAATCTTCAGCGGCGATGAGTTGCAACAACTGGCGGTGCGCTTCAATGAAATGGCATCCGAACTGGCGATCTCGCAGCAAAAGTCGGTGCGGATCGAAAGGCTGAAGCAATTCTTGCCGTCACAGGTCGCCGAACTGGTCGAGCATTCCCCCGAATTGCTCGAAGGGCAGCGACGCGAAGTCGCCGTTATCTTTGGCGATTTGCGCGGATTCACGGCGTTCTCTACGCGCAATGAACCCGATGTTATCATGGCCGTACTGCGCGAGTACTATGAGGCGGTTGGAGCTGTTACGACTCGTCATGAGGCGACCCTGATCGGCTTTGCCGGAGACGGAGTCATGCTCCTCGTCAATGCCCCGGTCGCATGTGAGCAACCGGCAAGCCAAGCGGTCCGGCTCGCGATCGACCTGCAGGTCGCGGTGCAGTCCATTGCCAGTAAATGGTGCGCTGAGGGCCATGCGATCGGCTTTGGTGTGGGCGTTGCTATGGGGCCCGCAACAGTTGGTACCGTCGGTTATAATGGTCGACTGGACTATACGGCCATGGGAGGCGTCGTCAATTTGGCGTCTCGGCTCTGCAATCTCGCGAAGGACGCGCAAATCCTGGCTGATCCCACCATCGCTGGAGGGGTAAAGCATAGCATTCCGTTGGTATCGCTTGGGCGGCGGAACATCAAAGGCTACGACGAAGCACTCGAAATCTTTGCCGTCGCAAATGCTGATTTGCCTTTGAAGCCAGAGGGCTCCGGGCTACGCCGGCGAGAGAAAGAACCTCAAACTTGCTAATGCGCTGTTTCCCTTGCCGAAGCGACGCAAAAGATCTGAGCTCGTTTGGGTTCGTCACCGGCGTTCGCGCTGCTAGCGCGTCGCCAGCACCACGCCCGCGAGCGTGAAAACCAGCGCCGCGATCTGGCCCGGCCCCAGCGGCTCATGCAGCGCAATCGCCGAGGCGGCGACGCCGATCACCGGCACCGCCATGGTGCCGATCGCGGCGACCGAGGCCGGCAGGCGCGACAGCGCGGCGAACCAGCTGACGTAGGCGATGCAGAACTGCACCACGGTCGAATAGACCAGAAGTGCCCAGCCGACCGGCGTGATCAGCTCCAGATGCGAGGTCTCGACCAGCAGACCCACAATCGCGACCGGCAGGCAGCCGAGCCCGATCTGCCAGGCTGCCGCCGTGATCGGCGGCAGGTGGATCGGATATTTCTTCAGCAACACCGTGCCGAGCGCAAAGCCGGCGGCCCCGGCGAGCGCCATGACAATGCCGGGCAGCTTCTCTTCGCTGGCGGCAAAGCCGTTGCCGCCCATGATCGAGGCGAGCCCCGCAAAGGCCATCACCAGCGCGACGGTGCGCAGCACCGTCGGCCGCTCGCCGAGCACGGGCCAGGCGATGAGCGAGGCCCAGACCGGCATGGTGTAGGCGATCAGCGCGGCTTCGCTCGCCGGCAGCCACAACAGCGCGAGCCCCATCAGCACCATCCAGCCGGTGACGTTGAGAAGAGCCGCGATCAGGAGCCGCGGCCAGATCTCACGCGCGACCTTGAGGCTGTCGCGGCGGATCAGGGCGAGCGCGGCCAGCAGCACCGCCCCGAGCACGCCGGTCACCCCGCGCAGCGTCAATGGCGGCAGTTCCGCGATGAGGAACTTTGTCACCGGCCAATTAAAACCCCAGCCCACCGAGGTGATGGCGAGGAACATCAGGCCGGCCGGGGCGATGCGCGGCCGCGCATCCCGGCGAGTCGAATCAAGCATGTAGGGTACCCGGCAGAAACGGGGTCAGCWTGGCGCGGATTCGGCTCCCCCACCACCACCCCGGCGGGCATGCCTGCCCWCACCTTCCGTAKCCCTACGTGAGTCCCGCCGGCGCAACCCCGTTGCCTAAAAATATACCTGCCCTGTGAACAGCGGGATGAAGCCTCCGGAACACCACCGGACATAAATTTTTTCGGTTGGGAATCCCTGAGGACTCACCGATACTTGCCTCCAGAACAGGCGCGGGCTTGCCCCCTGTTATCCCCCGCTGTCCACCATATTTAGTATTTGATTCAGGAACTCGCACTAGTTCTTGACGGGCGCAACGGAGAGTCCTAGCTTTCAGTCCGTTCGGCGCGAGTGTGTTTGCGTCCCGCCGGCACTCCCCCAAAGGGTCCGCAAGACGGCACTCCGCCAAGCCAGACGAAGGCAGCGGGATGAGGGCTTGTCTGCCCTCGAAAGCGGACTTTTCGGGGCGCCAGAACGGGCTGGAAACAGGCTCGAATGGCAATGGTTGAAGACGTGACGTTTGTGGGGCGTTGAACGCATGTCGGGTGCATCGCTTTGGGGCGGGTGCACCTGGACATGCCGGCGGATGATCGGTGCACGCATCGATGAATCGCGCCGGGAGAAACTGGGCCGGAAACCACCGGCTGAACTGCGAAGCCTTAAAGGGCCGGCAAGGCCTTGAGGGACTCGCGAAGCGAAATATCGAGCCGGCACGCCTGAACCGAGGCGGGACCGGTCACAATAAGGACGGGGCAAGACGATGCGGATTGAGCGGCGCCACACCACCCAGGGACAGTCACCTTACGCCGGAATCGATTTCCGGCTGACCACGTCGGAGATCAGGAATCCCGACGGCTCGGTGGTGTTCAAACTTGAGAATGTCGAGGTGCCGACCGAGTGGTCGCAGGTCGCCTCCGACGTGCTGGCCCAGAAATATTTCCGCAAAGCGGGCGTCGCCGCGCGCCTGAAGAAGGTCGAGGAGGAATCCGTCCCCTCCTTCCTGTGGCGTTCCGTGCCCGATACCGATGCGCTTGCGGCGCTGCCCGAGAAGGAGCGCTATGTCAGCGAGCTCTCGGCCAAGCAGGTGTTCGACCGCCTCGCCGGCTGCTGGACCTATTGGGGCTGGAAGGGCGGCTACTTCACCTCCGACGAGGACGCCCAGACCTTCTATGACGAGCTCCGCTACATGCTGACCATGCAGATGGTCGCACCGAACTCGCCGCAATGGTTCAACACCGGCCTGCACTGGGCCTATGGCATCGACGGCCCCGGCCAGGGCCATTATTACGTCGACCCCTTCACCGCCAAGCTGACCAAGTCCAAGTCGGCCTATGAGCATCCGCAGCCGCACGCCTGCTTCATCCAGGGCGTCGGTGACGACCTCGTCAACGAGGGCGGCATCATGGACCTCTGGGTGCGCGAGGCGCGCCTGTTCAAATACGGCTCCGGCACCGGCTCCAACTTCTCGCGCCTGCGCGGCGAAGGCGAAAAACTCTCCGGCGGCGGCCGCTCGTCCGGCCTGATGAGCTTCCTCAAGATCGGCGACCGCGCCGCGGGTGCGATCAAGTCCGGCGGCACCACCCGCCGCGCCGCCAAGATGGTGGTGGTCGACGCCGATCATCCGGATATCGAGACCTATATCGACTGGAAGGTGAAGGAGGAGCAGAAGGTTGCCGCTCTCGTCACCGGCTCCAAGATCAACCAGAAGCACCTCAAGGCGGTGCTCAAGGCCTGCGTCAATTGCGAAGGCTCGGGCGACGACTGCTTCGATCCCGAGAAGAACCCGGCGCTCCGCCGCGAGATCAAGCTCGCGCGCCGCAGCCTCGTGCCCGACAACTACATCAAGCGGGTGATGCAGTTCGCCAAGCAGGGCTACAAGGACATCCAGTTCGACGTCTACGACACCGACTGGGATTCGGAAGCCTATCTCACGGTGTCCGGCCAGAACTCCAACAACTCGGTCTCGCTGAAGGACGACTTCCTGCGCGCGGTCGAGACCGATGGCGACTGGAGCCTGATCGGCCGCACCACCAAGAAGGTGACCAAGACGCTGAAGGCGCGCGACCTCTGGGAGAAGATCGGCTACGCCGCCTGGGCGTCGGCCGACCCGGGCCTGCACTTCAACACCACCATGAACGACTGGCACACCTGCAAGGCGTCCGGCGACATCCGCGCCTCCAATCCGTGCTCGGAATACATGTTCCTGGACGACACGGCGTGCAACCTCGCCTCCGCCAACCTGCTGACGTTCTACAACACCACGACCAAGCATTTTGACGTCGAGGGCTACGAGCATCTCTGCCGCTTGTGGACCCTGGTGCTCGAAATCTCCGTGATGATGGCGCAGTTCCCGTCGAAGGCGATCGCCGAGCTCTCCTACGAGTTCCGCACGCTCGGCCTCGGCTACGCCAATATCGGCGGCCTGCTGATGACCATGGGTCTTCCTTACGACAGCAAGGAAGGCCGTGCGCTCTGCGGCGCGCTGACCGCGATCATGACCGGCATCACCTACAAGACCTCGGCGGAGATCGCCTCCGAGCTCGGCACCTTCCCCGGCTACAAGAAGAACGCCGCGCACATGCTGCGCGTGATCCGCAACCACCGCCGCGCCGCCCATGGCCAGTCCAACGGCTACGAGGCGCTCAGCGTCAACCCGGTGCCGATGGACCTGGTCTCCTGCCCGCAGGCCGACCTGGTCGCGCATGCGCAAAAAGCCTGGGATGCCGCGCTCGAGCTCGGCGAGAAGCACGGCTATCGCAACGCCCAGACCACGGTGATCGCGCCGACCGGCACGATCGGCCTCGTCATGGATTGCGACACCACCGGCATCGAACCGGACTTCGCGCTGGTGAAATTCAAGAAGCTCGCCGGCGGCGGCTACTTCAAGATCATCAACCGCGCGGTTCCCGCGGCGCTGCGCGCGCTCGGCTATCGCGAGAGCGACATCGCCGAGATCGAGGCCTACGCCGTCGGCCACGGCTCGCTGTCCAACGCCCCCGGCATCAACGCCTCGACGCTGAAGGCCAAGGGTTTTACCGATGAGGCCATCGCCAAGGTCGAGAAGGCCCTGCCGACCGCCTTCGACATCAAGTTCGCCTTCAACAAGTGGACCTTTGGCGAAGACTTCATCCGCGACCAGCTCGGCATCGGTGCCGAGGCGATCGCGGCCCCCGGCTTCGACCTGCTCCAGGCCGTCGGCTTCACCAAGCGCGAGATCGAGGCCGCCAACGTCCACATCTGCGGCGCGATGACGGTGGAAGGTGCTCCGCACCTCAAGGCCGAGCACTATCCGGTGTTCGACTGCGCCAATCCCTGCGGCAAGATCGGCAAGCGCTACCTGTCGGTCGAGAGCCACATCCGCATGATGGCGGCGGCGCAGCCCTTCATCTCGGGTGCGATCTCCAAGACCATCAACATGCCGAACGACGCCACGGTGGAGGACTGCAAGTCCGCCTACATGCTGTCGTGGAAACTCGCATTGAAGGCCAACGCGCTCTATCGCGACGGCTCCAAGCTCAGCCAGCCGCTCAACTCGCAGCTCATCAGCGATGATGAGGACGAGGACGATGCGGTGGAGAGCCTCTACGACAAGCCGATGGCGGCGCGTGCCACGCAGGTCTCGGAAAAGATCGTCGAGAAGCTGGTCGAGCGCATCATCGTGATGCGCGAGCGCGAGAAGATGCCGGATCGCCGCAAGGGCTACACCCAGAAGGCGGTCGTCGGCGGGCACAAGGTCTATTTGCGCACCGGCGAGTATGACGACGGCCGCATCGGCGAGATCTTCATCGACATGCACAAGGAAGGCGCGGCGCTCCGCTCCTTCATCAACAACTTCGCCATCGCGGTCTCGCTGGGCCTCCAGTACGGCGTGCCGCTCGACGAATATGTCGACGCCTTCACCTTCACCCGCTTCGAACCGGCGGGCCCCGTGCAGGGCAACGACAGCATCAAGTACGCGACCTCGATCCTCGACTACGTCTTCCGCGAACTGGCGGTGAGCTACCTCAGCCGCTTCGACCTCGCCCATGTCGATCCCAGCGAGACCGGGTTCGACGTGCTCGGCAAGGGCGTCGAGGAAGGCAAGGAGCCGGACGACCACGGCCACCACGCGACAAAACTGGTGTCGCGCGGCCTCACCCGCTCCCGCACCGACAACCTCGTGGTGATGCGCGGCGGCTCGACCGCGGTCGCCTCGGGCAACGACAGTGCGCCCGCCGGCGGCTCCAAGGTCACCGCGCTCGCCTCCCACGGCGCAAGCCGTGCCGGCGACGTCCTCGAAGGCGCGGTCGCGCTGAAGCAGGAAGTCAGCCACGACCTCTCGCCCACCGAGAAGCTCGAAGCCCTCCAGTGGAGCAAGGCCGGCACTGCACAGACCCTGGTGCCCTCCAAGGC
>NZ_JBFULT010000389.1:0-7242 GCF_054049755.1 Bradyrhizobium sp. P5_C11_2 | reverse complement strand
CGGCGACGGAATGGGTGTTCGCGGCGCTCAATTCGGTGGAGATGCCGGCCTTGCCCTGGACGATGTTCAAGTTCACCGGCAAGGACGACGGCTCACCTGCCGTGAAGTTCGTCGACGACTTCCTCAAGCTTCGCCTCAAGCACCTCGAGCCCGTGCTTGCCGATCGCGATTGGCTGGCGGGTTCCTTCTCCGTCGCCGACATCCTGATGTCGGACGTGCTGCGCGTCGTCGATCGCTTCGACGGGCTGACGGCACATCCGGCCTGCCGTGACTATGTCGCCCGCGCCACGGCCCGCCCGGCCTTCGCCAAGGCCCACGCCGGCCAGATGGCGCATTTCGCGGCGGCAGACCGGGCACGCACGTAGGGCGGATTAGCGAAGCGTAATCCGCCACTTCTCCATCCGAGGAGGCAGAGTTTGGTGGATCACGCCAGCGGACTGCGCTTCGCGCAGCCGCGAGCTAATCCACCCGACGCACCGAGCGTGACGAGCCTCACATAATTAATCCGGTGTTCGCCATAGGCTCACTTCCATCGAAACGAAGCAATTTGCGTCAAATTCTTCCGCGGAAGGTGACACATGGCCCGCATCGAATTTCTCAAACAGCAGCTTGCCCGCGCAGAGAGGTTGGCAAAGGCCATCCTCGACCAACACACCGCGGAGCGGCTTCAGGCGTTTGCAGCCGAATGCCGCGAGGAGTTGCAGGTCCTGACGCGCAGGGCTGCGGCGTAATGCGTGGCGCCCGCCAAGCGGCACGTCACACCAGCTTCATCGGCGCATCGGCGACCACGCGAAGGTCGATCCTGTTGATCAGTTGAGACCGCAGCGCCTCCGCGGCGCCGATCGCGCTCTCGGTTTGCTGCAACGTGCTGATGTTCGAGCCGAGCGACACGATCCCGCCGAGCACCAAGGCGATCGACCCGAGCGCCGCGGTCAGACCTGTCCCGAACAGTCCGAGGATCGTGATCAACAGCAGCGCCGCACCGCCGCCGATCGCGATCTTGGACGCCAGAATGTACTTCCGGCAGCGCTCGGCGATCTCGGCCAGCGCCTCGATCCGGGCTTCGATCTGTGAGATTTCGTCGGTCGGATCGTCTTCGGACATGGGAGTGAGATCGAACCCGTAGGGTGGGTTAGCGTAGCGTAACCCACCGAGGTCTTGACGCGTGGTCGGTTCAGCCGGCGGGTTACGGCTTCGCCTAACCCACCCTACGCCTCTTTCTACAACGGCAAATTGTCGTGCTTCTTCGCCGGCGTTTCCACCTTCTTGTCCTTCAGCATCGACAGCGCCCGCGCGATCCGCTTGCGGGTCGAGTGGGGCATGATGACGTCGTCGATGTAGCCGCGCTCGGCTGCGATGAACGGCGACAGGAAACGGTCTTCGTATTCCTTGGTGCGGGCGGCGATCTTGTCGGGGTCGCCGATGTCGCTGCGGAAGATGATCTCGACCGCGCCCTTGGCGCCCATCACCGCGATCTGGGCGGTCGGCCAGGCGTAGTTCATGTCGGCGCCGATTTCCTTGGACGCCATGACGTCGAAGGCGCCGCCATAGGCCTTGCGGGTGATGATGGTCACCAGCGGCACGGTGCACTGCGAGTAGGCGAACAGCAGTTTTGCGCCGTGCTTGATCAGGCCGCCATATTCCTGCGCGGTGCCGGGCAGGAAGCCCGGCACATCGACGAAGGTGACGATCGGGATGTTGAAGGCATCGCAGAAACGAACAAAGCGCGCCGCTTTCCGCGATGCATCGCTGTCGAGCACGCCGGCCAGCACCATCGGCTGGTTGGCGACGAAGCCGACGGTGCGCCCCGCGATGCGGCCGAAGCCGGTGACGATGTTCTTGGCAAAAGCGTCCGCGATCTCGAAGAAGTCGCCCTCGTCCACGACCTTCAGGATCAGCTCCTTCATGTCGTAGGGCTTGTTCGGATTGTCGGGGATCAGCGTGTCGAGCGACATGTCGACGCGGCCGATGTCGTCAAAGCTCGGCCATTCCGGCACGCCGTCGGTGTTGTTGGAGGGCAGGAAGTCGATCAGGCGCCGCATCTGCAACAGCGTCTCGACGTCGTTCTCGAAGGCGCCGTCGGCGATCGAGGAGCGCGTGGCGTGCACGGACGCGCCGCCGAGCTCCTCGGCGGTGACGACCTCGTTGGTCACCGTCTTCACCACGTCGGGGCCGGTGACGAACATGTAGCTGGTGTTCTTCACCATGAAGATGAAGTCGGTCATGGCCGGCGAATAGACGTCGCCGCCGGCGCAGGGGCCCATGATGACGGAGATCTGCGGGATCACGCCGGAGGCGRGCACGTTGCGGCGGAATACGTAGGAATAGCCGGCGAGCGCCGCGACGCCCTCCTGGATGCGGGCGCCGCCCGCGTCATAGAGGCCGATGATGGGCGCCCTCGCCTTCATCGCCATGTCCTGAAGTTTTGTGATTTTCAGCGCGTGGGTCTCGGACAGCGAGCCGCCGAACACGGTGAAATCCTTGGCGAAGACAAACGTCTTGCGGCCGTTGACGGTGCCCCAGCCGGTGACGACGCCGTCGCCGGGCACCTTGGTCTTCTCCATGCCGAACTCAGTGGAGCGGTGCTCGACGAACATGTCGAATTCCTCGAACGACCCCTTGTCGAGCAAGAGCTCGATGCGCTCGCGCGCGGTCAGCTTGCCGCGGGCGTGCTGCGCCTCGATGCGCTTCTCCCCGCCACCGAGCTTGGCGCCGGCGCGACGGTCTTCAAGGGCGTCCAGGATATTCTTCATTTGCTCCCGCCAGTTCTTAGCCTAAATGCGATTGCCGGGGGTTCTAACACGGCATTTTGCGGGCCGGGAAGCGGCTTTCGGCGCCGCAGGGCTGCCTTGCCGCAGCGGGAAAGCGCAAGGAATTACAGAGTTTTGCCTGGGAGGTGACGATGGATGAAGCAACGGCCGAGACGGGCGCGGCGACCGGCGGCGTCAAGATCCTGCTGCGGCTGGAGGGCCTGACCCTGTTCGTGGGGATGGTGATGCTCTACTGGGCCTGGGATGGGTCCTGGCTGGTGTTCGCCCTGCTCTTCTTCGTCMCCGATCTGAGCTTCCTGGCCTACCTGTCGGACGCGAAGTTCGGGGCCATGGTCTACAACGCCGCCCACAGCTACATGGCGCCGGTCGCGCTGCTGACGCTGGGCTTCGGCTTCGCCTCGCCGCTCACCCTGTCCATCGCCTTGATCTGGCTCGCCCATATCGGCATCGACCGGGCGCTGGGCTATGGCCTGAAATATTCGGCCGGCTTCGGCTTCACCCATCTCGGGCGGATCGGGCGGCAGAAGGACGCTTGACCCCAAATTTGGCGGCCGCCTCGGCTGACTGCGTAGCCCGGATGGAGCCAACGGGTCGGCGCGAAGCGCCGCCCGATGACAGGCTCCGCGTAATCCGGGGTCGTCCCCACCCTGCCCTGTCCCGGATTTCGCTTCGCTCCATCCGGGCTACGAGACCGTATTTGCCGCGCAGCCAGTTGACCGGGTCAGCCGATTCAGGCTTGCTGCAGCTTGCGATCAGGCGCCGAATGTTGCGTGAGCCAAGTCAGTACGGCGGCGGTCATCACGTCTGGCTGCAAGCATCACCCTCATGTCCGCGACAGTCGTCCCCCTGCCGCCGAGCTCATCGTCCGAAACCGTCGACTTCCTGCGGCGCATGGCCAGCATGGTGTCGGGGCGGAACGGCGAGATGCTGCTGCGCGCCGCCGCGCTGATCGAATCGCTGGCGCAGCGGGCAATGACAGCCGAGCGGCTCTATCACCAGCAGCATGAAGAGAACACACGCCATGTCGAGCTGCGCGAGGCTGCCGAGCTTGCCTCCGACGCCATGGTCAGCCAGATCGAGGCGCTGCGGGCGCAGCTCGCGGACGTGACCGCGGCACAAGCGGCAGAGCGCGCGGCATTCGATGCCGAGCGCGGCAAGCTGCTCGGCCTGATGCGGGATGCGGAAAGCCATATCGGCAAGCTCACGACCGAGCTCGATACGCTGCGTGCCTCCGTCGACAGCTTCAACGAGACCGTGGTCTCGGTGCCGATCGAGGTGCTGCGGCTTGCGCGCACGCAGTTCGATTTCCTCTCAAACGGCTTTGCCCGCAAGGGCGACGTGATCTCGCAGGCCATGAGCGAGATCGGCGGCTTCGCCATCGACCAGGCGCTGACGGCGAAGAAGACCGCCGATTCCGCCTGAGCGTATGCGCGTCAAAACTGACAGCGCGCGGACAATCTGATCCTCGACATCTACCGCTCGCTGGAGATCCTGGCGAAGCATCCGCGCGTCGACCCTGACCGCATCGTGCTGATGGGATTTTCGCGCGGCGGCCAGGCGACGCTCTATGCGAGCCTCGACCGCTTCAACAAGCTCTGGAACAAGTCCGGCGTCCAGTTCGCGGCCTACATCCCGTTCTATCCGGATTGCTCGACGACCTATCAGGGCGACACGGAGGTCGCGGCGCGCCCGATCCGCATCTTCCACGGCACGCCGGACGATTATAATCCCGTGAAGAGCTGCAAGGCCTTCGTCGAGCGGCTCAAGGAGGCCAAGCGCGACGTGGTGCTGACGGAATATCCCGACAGCGCGCACGGGTTTGACAGCGGCCTGCTCGGCGTCAGCACCGTGGCTGTCTCCGCCAAAGCGCAGACCGTGCGCAATTGCCAGATCAAGGAAGCCGACGGCGGCGTGCTGATGAACGCCAGCACGCAAGCCCCCTTCACCTACAAGGACGGCTGTGTCGAGCTCAACCCGCATGTCGGCGGCAATCCCACGACTGCCGCGGAGTCGCGCAAGTCCGTGGAGGAGTTTTTGCAGGCGCTGTTCAAGCTGGGCTGAGACTGCCCAGCCTGCACCRATGCAGTAGGGTGGGCAAAGCGAAGCGTGCCCACCAAATGCAAGACCACGGTGTCGAGAGATGGTGGGCACGGCGCTGCGCGCCTTTGCCCACCCTACGGTATCGCAATTTTGTCGCGGGCTCCTCGCAATGACGAGTCTTACGGCTCGCCGGGCTTGAACGGCTCCTGCTTGTCCGGAGGCACCGTCTCCTCGGCCATGGCGAGCAGCATCGCGACCATCACGTAATTGCCGGCAACCGCGGTGAGGTCGACGATCTGCTGATCGTTGAACACCTTCTTCGCGCGCGCATAGGTCTCGTCGGAGACCTTCCTGGTCGTGGTGAGCTCGGTGACGAAATCGTAGACCACCGCCTCGTCCTCCGCCATGTTCGACGGCCGCTTGTTCGCCTTCAGCTCCGCGATGATGTCGGCCGACAGGCCCGCCTTCGCGGCGAGCGGGGCGTGGGCGAACCACTCGACCTGCGAGCGCCACTGCCGTCCGATCACCAGGATCGCGAACTCGTTGAGCTTGACCGGCACCGAGGTCTGCCAGCGCAGATAATAGAACAGGTCGAACAGGCGCTGGCCGAGCACGGGGCTGCGGATCATCGGATTGTAGGGCCCGCCGATGCCGACGCTCGACACCTTCATGATCTGCTCGCCGAGCGGCTTCTGCTTCTCGTCGAGCTGGTCCATGGTCAACTGCGGAAAGCGCGGCGTCTTGCTGGTGGCGGGTGCTGCAAACATGGTGGCGGCGAGCCAGCCGCTAGCTGCGGCAAGCGTGAGCGACGACAGCCAGAGCGGCGTTGAAGTCATTGTTGTCCTCCCGACCTTTTTTCTTGCTTGGTCGCAAGGATGCTAGTCGAGCGGCGCGGCGCGCGCCAGAAAAGTGGCGCTAGATCGCGCCGATATCGGCAAGGCAGGCTTGCGTCAGCGGCATGCGCTCGCCGACCAGACGCGGCTCCTTGCAATCCATGTTGAGCGCGAACACGGTGTGCGCCTCGCCCTTCTCGGCCCAGCCGACCATCCAGCCGAGCGACGGCTCGCCGCGCTCGGCGCCCAGGAGGCCGGACTTGGCGCGGATGACGCTGTCGCCGACCTTGGTCACCGGCAGGATGTCGGCCACGAGATCCTGGCTCCGCTTGGAGATCGGCAGCGCGCGGCGGCGCAGCCGGTCGACGAAATCGATCTGCTCGATGGGATCGATACGCAAGGCGCCGGTGAGCCAGAACTGGTCGATGCCGCCGCCGATGTCGCGATTGCCGTAGTCGAACAGATCGACATATTTCTGCATCCGCTCCGCGCCGATGCGGCGCGCGATCTCCTGATAGACCGGCACCGCGCTGACCGCGATGGCGCTGCGCAGCGTGTGGTCCTTGTTCCAGGCCTCGATCGGACGTTTCACGCCGTCCCAGGGAAAGACGTCCTTGTTGGGATCGGCGACAACGCCCGTTTCCAGCGCAATCAGCGAGTTCGGGATCTTGAAGGTGGACGCCGGCAGCTTCGCTTCCCCCGAGCGCTCCCTGTCGCTCGCGACGATCAGATAGTCCTCGACCTTGTAGCCGACGAAAGTGCCGGCCGTGCCGAGATCGGTGAAGCGCTTTGCCAGGCTGTCGCGGATTTCGTTACGAGGCGGCGCGACGACAGCAAGCGCGCGCGAGGGCAGGATAGCGGCTGCGGCGAGAAGGCCGAGGGTGGAACGGCGGGTGAGCACGGGCGGTGTCCGTTGAACGATGACATTGGCGGCGACCATGCAGCCGCTATCATGGTGAAACGATGACAGCGTGCTACCGCGCCCGGCCCGACAGCCGCAGTACGAACACCAGCACTTCGGCGACGGCCTTGTAGAGGTCCGGCGGGATCTCCTCGCCGAGCTCGACCTTGGAGAGCGCGCCGGCCAAAACCTCGTTCTCCTCGATCGGGATGTCGTGAGCTTTTGCGATCTCGACGATCTTTGCGCCGATCGTGCCCTTGCCCTTGGCGACGACCACCGGCGCGTTGCTGCCCTTCTCGTAATGCAGCGCGATTGCGAGCTTGGATTCCTCGCTCATGTGGCGCGATCCAGGAAGTGCCCGGCGCGGGCCGGGGCCGGCTGCGGCGGTGTGCCGTCGCGCACGACGATGTCGCCGGGCTTGAGCTCGGCCCTGGTCATCGCCCGGCTCAGCTCACCGATGCCGGCGCGGAGCCGCTCGGCGGTCGCCGGCCGTTCCGCCCACATCCGCACAAAGGTCTTGTCGCCGTTGAGCGTGATCAGCGCGTGCACGGGGCCGGCCGGTTCGACATTGAGCGAGAAGCGCGCGCGCCAGGCGCGCTTGGCGGGATCGGCCGGTTCGTTGCCGCCGTCGCGCGAGATCTCGAACTGCGCCATCGCGGTCCCCTGCGGGGTCAAGAACGGAATCTCGAAATTCCAC